>NZ_JADBRA010000054.1:0-332 GCF_014896205.1 Enterobacter cloacae complex sp. I2 | reverse complement strand
ATTTGAGAGACTCGAACACACATGAGCTGTGTGTCGTTTCAATTTTCAGCTTGATCCAGATTTTTAAAGAGCAAATATCTCAAACATGACTCGTAAGTCAGTTTTGAGATATGACGGCAGGTGACTTTCACTCACGAACCAGCAAGTGGCGTCCCCTAGGGGATTCGAACCCCTGTTACCGCCGTGAAAGGGCGGTGTCCTGGGCCTCTAGACGAAGGGGACGTACAGTCTCAATCGCAAGACGCCTTGCTATTTACTTTTCATCAGACAATCTGTGTGAGCACTGCAAAGGCAGGTTCTTTAAGGTAAGGAGGTGATCCAACCGCAGGTTC
>NZ_JADBRA010000053.1:0-483 GCF_014896205.1 Enterobacter cloacae complex sp. I2 | reverse complement strand
GAACCTGCGGTTGGATCACCTCCTTACCTTAAAGAACCTGCCTTTGCAGTGCTCACACAGATTGTCTGATGAAAAACAGCAGTAAAAAACCTCTACAGGCTTGTAGCTCAGGTGGTTAGAGCGCACCCCTGATAAGGGTGAGGTCGGTGGTTCAAGTCCACTCAGGCCTACCAAATTTTTGCTGATGCTGCGTTGCGGCGACACTCACATACTTCAGTATGCTTCGTGTCACCACGCCTTGCCTCAACAAAAATTACCGGTACAGAGGTGACTACGATGGGGCTATAGCTCAGCTGGGAGAGCGCCTGCCTTGCACGCAGGAGGTCTGCGGTTCGATCCCGCATAGCTCCACCATCTTTTACTGCGAACACAAGAAAACTTCAGAGTGAACCTGAAAAGGTGCACTGCGAAGTTTTGCTCTTTAAAAATCTGGATCAAGCTGAAAATTGAAACGACACACAGCTCATGTGTGTTCGAGTCTCT
>NZ_JADBRA010000052.1:0-543 GCF_014896205.1 Enterobacter cloacae complex sp. I2 | reverse complement strand
GATATCCTGGGCGTTTTTGGCGATCTCCTGCGCCTGTTGCGCCAGTTCGTCGTTGGCCTGTTTGATATCGTCAGCCATGCCAGCAATTTTTTCATTGCTGTCCACCGCGTTCTCGATCAGGTCTTTGAACGTATCGGAGCCTTTCATGTCCTCCAGGATTGCATCGGTGATATCGGATACATCGATGCTGGCCTGCCCGCGCACAAAGTCTGTATACCCTGATTCGTTTCCGCTACGATCTACCAGCTGCGCCCGGTACCAGAAAGTCTGCCCTGCCTTAAGGCCCATCTGCTGATACTTGCGCTGCGGATATGGTACGTCTGCCAGCAGCATCGCATCGTCTTCCGTCCCGGTCAGGCTGTACTGAATTTCCGTCTTCAGTGTGTCGTCGGTGTTCGCCGGGAATCCCCAGCTCAGCTCGATACCGAAAACCACATTATCAGAAGCGATGAAGCCGACCGGTTTCGGCGGATTGCCCACTTTCCCCGTCAGCGTTTTCTCTTCTGAATAGCCCCATCCGGACGAGATTTCTGCGGCATTGAT
>NZ_JADBRA010000051.1:0-580 GCF_014896205.1 Enterobacter cloacae complex sp. I2 | reverse complement strand
CTCTTAGGTGCTGGCTCTTCTCGAAGTTTGTTTGTTTGGGCTTCTGAACATCTGGCGAATTACGAAGTAGAGGAAGCAGGTGAACATTTACAGCCGCCACTTGAAAGACGTAAGCACAAGCGTGTGCCGATCTCCCTGGTTGCCGTATGTGAAAACAGATGCACCTTGACAGCATTACAGAAAGTGTTTCACGAACATCTCCAGGAAATCATCCAGCGCGTGCCTGGTGAATTTATCTTCGCTACCAACAGAGATAAATCCCTGTGTCAGTTTACTACGATAGGAGATGAAATTCTTACCGATGCTTCCCGTGGTATCCGTGTTTCAATGGCTTCCTATGGCCTGAACGATTACCAGCACATACACAATGCTGTATTTCTCGGATGCAGTAATCTTGATAAAGATTTCCAAGGTAAATGGCGGCAGTATGCGGAGCTTAACGGCTGGAATGTTGAAGAATTTGAACAGAAGCAACGCTCCGCGATGAATTATGAAAGGTGCTACCAGTTTATTAGCCGTACATCTATCCGTAATGCTGACACAAATCACCCTCTGATGTTCGTAGTACCGGATCTGGCAA
>NZ_JADBRA010000050.1:0-599 GCF_014896205.1 Enterobacter cloacae complex sp. I2 | reverse complement strand
ATGACAACCCAGTATGGATTTTTTATTGATTCCAGCCGTTGCACCGGGTGCAAAACCTGCGAGCTGGCCTGCAAGGATTACAAAGACCTGACTCCGGACGTCAGCTTCCGTCGTATTTATGAATACGCGGGCGGCGACTGGCAGGAGGACAACGGCGTCTGGCATCAAAATGTCTTTGCCTATTACCTGTCGATTGCCTGCAACCACTGCGAAGATCCGGCCTGTACCAAGGTCTGTCCGAGCGGGGCAATGCACAAGCGCGACGACGGCTTTGTGGTGGTGGACGAGGACGTCTGCATCGGCTGTCGCTACTGCCACATGGCCTGCCCGTACGGCGCACCGCAGTACAACGCCGCTAAAGGCCACATGACCAAGTGCGACGGCTGCCACAGCCGCGTTGCGGACGGCAAAAAGCCCATCTGCGTCGAATCCTGCCCGCTGCGCGCGCTGGACTTTGGCCCGATTGAGGAGCTGCGTAAAAAACACGGCCAGCTTGCTGCCGTCGCGCCGCTGCCGTCTGCGCACTTCACGAAGCCGAGTATTGTGATTAAACCTAACGCCAACAGCCGTCCGACGGGTGACACCACCGGCTACCTGGC
>NZ_JADBRA010000049.1:0-725 GCF_014896205.1 Enterobacter cloacae complex sp. I2 | reverse complement strand
CTGTTTACCCCTTCCCAGCGCACCTGTCCTTCGCTATCCGTCATCCGCTCCGGCGTGCCGTTCGGCTGGCAGTGGAACCAGAAGATTTCCGGGGCATCATCGCCGTCAATACGCGCCAGCGGATCGTAGCTGTCCTGATCGCTGTAGACGTAGGTCAGCGGCACATCCCCGTGCACTTCCTGCAACAGCCGGAATCCCTCCCAGACAAATCGCGTGGTGACAGGCTTACCGGTTGGCTGGCCGCCCAGCATCTGGCGGCGCGTTTTGCTGATGCGTCGCCCGAGCGGATCGTAGCGGAAGCTGACCTGCGTCTGCGGCCTGTTGCGGTCCCGCGGCTGGCTGATCACCTCCGTCAGGCGGTGCTCACCGTCGTAGCGGTAGTGCCAGCGGGTCTGTCCGTTATCTTTCTCCACGGTGCGTCCGTGGACGTCATAGCGCCAGCGAATGCCGTTCAGCTGCGTCAGGCGGTTGTGCGTGACCTTCTCAGCAGAGCCTTCCAGCGGGTTACCGGCTGCATCCCAGCGCCACTGCTCCTGGCCGGGCAGCGTACCGTCCTGAGCCAGCAGACGTCCGGCGCTGTCGTACTGCCAGCGGTACCAACTGAACGGATTATCGTCCCGCTCTTCGCGAACCAGGTTATTGCGGTAGTCGTAATCCCAGCGGCGGGACCAGCGGCGCGGCGACGGGCGCTGGGCGTTGCCGGTAAAGACGTCCCGCCGATGCAG
>NZ_JADBRA010000048.1:0-804 GCF_014896205.1 Enterobacter cloacae complex sp. I2 | reverse complement strand
CCGCCGCACTGGTGAGCGAATTAATAACAACAGTCCTTAACAAAGAGGAAACCAATGAACCAAAGAAGAAAAGTAGTAAAATTCGTTGATGCAATTTGCGGATCTGGAAAATCCACCACATTACAGCACTACATCAAATCAAGTTTATTAACAAATTCCGAAGCAATTCCCCCTCGTTATCTTCTCGTGATGCCAACACATGATTTATGTAAGCAAGTGAAGGAAGAACTTGAACAACGCCGAAGGGTGAAGAGTTATCACGTAGACACCGAAACAGAAGCGGTAAATCTCCTAATTTCCACCCTGGAATACGATTTCCAGCATTCGGTGATTATCTGCACACATCAATGTTTCATTCATTATTGCTATCGCGCAGCGCTTGAAACAGAACTTCAAAACCTTCTCCGTAATTTCAGAATTTTTGTTGATGAAATCCCTGATGCAATGTTTGGCGCTTACATCAAAGTGCAGCATACAAATCGGACGGAACAAAATTTCCCATTCTTGGATATGCTGGAAGAGCGGGACGGATTGTTATTCCTGCGTGAGGATGAGCGTGAAAATTTCTACGCCTACTGGCATGAAAAACAGTCGAGTGGTCAGGATTTAAAGCGCCTACTCTGGGCGATTATGCAGGGTGCAGGACTTCTTTACGAAGAGAATAAACACCTGTTCGCCTTCACTGCTTCACCAATTATCAGATCTGTAGAATGGGCTGAACAGTTTACGCTCTTAGGTGCTGGCTCTTCTCGAAGTTTGTTTGTTTGGGCTTCTGAACATCTGGCGAATTACGAAGTAGAGGAA
>NZ_JADBRA010000047.1:0-850 GCF_014896205.1 Enterobacter cloacae complex sp. I2 | reverse complement strand
TACAACAAAGACGGCAACAAGGTCGACCTGTACGGCAAGGTTGATGCGCGCCACACCTTCTCAGACAACGCGGGCGACGACGGCGATGAAACCTACGTTCAGATTGGTTTCAAAGGCGAAACGCAGATTACTGACGATCTGGTCGGCTTCGGCCAGCGGGAATATAAAACCTACGCAAACGACACCGAAGACGCTGGCGATACCTCTTTTAACCGTCTGGCATTCGCGGGCCTGAAATATGGCGATTTTGGCTCGTTTGATTACGGCCGTAATTACGGCGTCGTGTATGACGTTGAAGCCTGGACCGATATGCTGCCGGTATTTGGTGGTGATTCCTACACCTGGACCGACAACTATATGGTTGGTCGTACTAACGGCGTGGCGACCTACCGTAATAACGATTTCTTCGGTCTGGTCGACGGTCTTAATTTTGCGCTGCAATACCAGGGCAATAATGAAGGTGGACCACACGAAGATCAGGAAGGCCATTATACCAGTACTCAGGAAGGCACCAAAAACGGCCATGATGACGTTCGTTTCCAGAACGGCGACGGCTTCGGCATGTCTTCCACCTATGATTTCGATTTCGGCCTGACGCTGGGTGCGGCGTATTCTTCCTCTGACCGTACCAACGACCAGGTAAGTGCGGGTAGGAATGATGCCCACTTTGCCGGCGGTGAAAGAGCCGAAGCATGGACCTTTGGGGCTAAATACGATGCCAATAATGTCTATCTCGCGATGATGTACGCTGAAACCCGCAATATGACCCCATACGGTGATTACGGTATCGCGGATCAGACTCAGAACTTCGAAGCAGTTGCACAATACCAGTTCGACTTCGGTCTGCGTC
>NZ_JADBRA010000046.1:0-1091 GCF_014896205.1 Enterobacter cloacae complex sp. I2 | reverse complement strand
AGAACTTTAGCAACAACGCCCGCGCCAACGGTACGGCCGCCTTCACGGATTGCGAAACGCAGACCGTCGTCCATCGCGATTGGGTGGATCAGAGTCACAACCATCTTGATGTTGTCGCCTGGCATTACCATCTCTACGCCTTCTGGCAGTTCGATGGTACCGGTCACGTCAGTTGTACGGAAGTAGAACTGTGGACGGTAGCCTTTGAAGAACGGAGTATGACGGCCGCCTTCGTCTTTGGACAGAATGTACACTTCAGATTCGAACTTGGTGTGTGGCTTGATTGAGCCTGGCTTCGCCAGAACCTGACCACGTTCGATTTCTTCACGTTTGATACCACGCAGCAGAACACCAACGTTCTCACCAGCACGGCCTTCGTCCAGCAGTTTGCGGAACATTTCAACGCCAGTACAGGTAGACTTCGCAGTCTCTTTGATACCAACGATTTCAACTTCTTCACCAACTTTGATGATACCGCGCTCTACACGACCGGTAACAACGGTACCACGACCGGAGATGGAGAATACGTCTTCGATTGGCAGCAGGAATGGCTTGTCAATCGCACGCTCTGGTTCTGGGATGTAAGAATCCAGGTAGCCAGCCAGTTCGATGATTTTCTCTTCCCACTCTGCTTCGCCTTCCAGCGCTTTCAGCGCGGAACCACGAACGATTGGAGTGTCGTCGCCTGGGAAATCGTACTGAGACAGCAGTTCACGAACTTCCATCTCTACCAGTTCCAGCAGCTCTTCGTCATCAACCATGTCGCACTTGTTCAGGAACACGATGATGAAAGGAACGCCTACCTGACGACCCAGCAGGATGTGCTCACGGGTCTGAGGCATAGGGCCGTCAGTCGCAGCAACAACCAGGATCGCGCCGTCCATCTGCGCAGCACCGGTGATCATGTTTTTAACATAGTCGGCGTGGCCTGGGCAGTCTACGTGTGCGTAGTGGCGAGTCGGGGTGTCATACTCAACGTGAGAGGTGTTGATGGTGATACCACGAGCTTTTTCTTCTGGTGCGTTATCGATCTGGTCGAAAGCACGAGCAGCACCGCCGTAGGTTTTAGCCAGTACGGTAGTGATTGCAGC
>NZ_JADBRA010000045.1:0-1616 GCF_014896205.1 Enterobacter cloacae complex sp. I2 | reverse complement strand
AGTTTATTGATGAAGTCACGGTTGAATAGTGCCAGATCAGGATATTTCTTTGCCTGCTCATCAAGCGCTGCCTGCCAAAGAGCTGATGTGCCATCTTTAAGCCATTCGCTGTGGTGCTTCACCACCAGGCGCTGCACCTGATACCGGATATGTGGCTGACGGTTGTGCAGAAACCGCCACAGTTCACCAGCATCGATTACACCATCCTGGTTTGAATCCATCTGTTTAAGCAACTTCTGATACTTTTCGGTGTAGCTGGAGGAATACATATCCCGTGTTTCGCCCCTGGCTAATTCTTCAAGTCGTCCGAACGCTTGTCGTAGCCAGCTTTCTCTCGGGGTCTGGAAAATGCTTTGTGGGGCGTCCTCCTGTTCCAGAGGTATAAATCCTCTTTTTTCAAGATCAAATTGATTTGCTCTTTCCACATCTTCCGCCGCCATCCATGCCAGCTCGCCGGGAATGTAATACCAGGTTTTTCCGTTGGCCTCCAGTCGGCGGCACTGAGTTTCGGGAGTGTAACGCTCTGCTGTTGTTGGCGAAGGGTCACCGCCGACACCAGCCACGACAAAGGAATTATCTCTGTCACGATGCTGCCAGCGCATTTTATCCGCCAGAGTATGCAGTTCTGCGACTCCTTTCGTTACGCCAGCCTTATTTGTCAGAAAATCCTTCATTCGTGCATCCTGGCTGAATACTTCCAGATGACAAAAATACTGAGGATTGCCATACGGTTGTTCTTTCAGGCTAAGGTGACCTATAACATCCCCGGCCTTAATCGGAAGTGCATCTTCCCCGGATACCGTCACGACCTGATTGAATACGTCATGTTTACGGGCTTCCTGCATCCACGCTGGTATTGTAATGTCTTGCCTCTTAACAAACTTATCCAGCCCAGAAATCCAGCCAGACTCTCCGACAGATAATCCGGTTTTAGCTCCTTCGGGGACTGACACAACAGTAATGAAAATGAATGGAGCCGGTTTGCCGTTAAGAATAAAAGTCGCCTCTTGTTCAATCTCCACGACTGAACCGCGCGGTAATGTAGTATGCGTGTCCTGTGGAGCTTCATAGTGATGCAATGCATCGCGGGGAACGTTTATCCCCTGGGACATTCCGTTACGCATCCAGCCTGAAAATGTGTTGTCCTGACGGATTTTCAATGCGCTGGCGGTCACGGTGGCTGTCGGTGTGTCCGTAACCCCATACTCAGAAAGCGGGGCTATTTGCATCCACAGCGTATAGAAGTCCAGTGAGTTATCGGGTTTGTCTTTATCTGGGGTACAGGTTGATTTGATGAGAACAAAGGTGGTGCTGAATTTAAGCATCTTCTTTTTAAACGGAGCGGTCTGGTAATTATCATTTAAGCGCCAGGCGACCACCTGACCATCAGTCATGCATTTCAGACCATGGCTGCCGGGTTTAAATACAGCATTAGCCGCAAAACTGTCATAAAGATGGATTCCACCATGCCAGTGTTCGGCCTTCTTCATCAGCCAGTGAGTATCTCCCTCAGTGCCCTCTAAGGCCTCCATGAACCCTGTTGCCGAACTATAGCCATTAACTGGCAGTACCATTTTCATCATCTGTCCCTGGATTTACTATGGTTATTTGCTCAT
>NZ_JADBRA010000043.1:0-3207 GCF_014896205.1 Enterobacter cloacae complex sp. I2 | reverse complement strand
AAGGATATTTGCTCTTTAAAAATCTGGATCAAGCTGAAAATTGAAACGACACACAGCTCATGTGTGTTTGAGTCTCTCAAATTTTCGCAATCAGAAGTGAAACATCTTCGGGTTGTGAGGTTAAGCGACTAAGCGTACACGGTGGATGCCCTGGCAGTCAGAGGCGATGAAGGACGTGCTAATCTGCGAAAAGCGACGGCGAGGTGATATGAACCCTTGACCCGTCGATGTCCGAATGGGGAAACCCAGTGCAATCCGTTGCACTATCGTTAACTGAATACATAGGTTAACGAGGCGAACCGGGGGAACTGAAACATCTAAGTACCCCGAGGAAAAGAAATCAACCGAGATTCCCCCAGTAGCGGCGAGCGAACGGGGAGCAGCCCGGAGTCTGAATCAGCTTGTGTGTTAGTGGAACGGTCTGGAAAGTCCGACGGTACAGGGTGATAGTCCCGTACACGAAAACACACTTGCTGTGAACTCGAAGAGTAGGGCGGGACACGTGGTATCCTGTCTGAATATGGGGGGACCATCCTCCAAGGCTAAATACTCCTGACTGACCGATAGTGAACCAGTACCGTGAGGGAAAGGCGAAAAGAACCCCGGCGAGGGGAGTGAAAAAGAACCTGAAACCGTGTACGTACAAGCAGTGGGAGCCTCTTTATGGGGTGACTGCGTACCTTTTGTATAATGGGTCAGCGACTTATATTCTGTAGCAAGGTTAACCGTATAGGGGAGCCGAAGGGAAACCGAGTCTTAACTGGGCGTTAAGTTGCAGGGTATAGACCCGAAACCCGGTGATCTAGCCATGGGCAGGTTGAAGGTTGGGTAACACTAACTGGAGGACCGAACCGACTAATGTTGAAAAATTAGCGGATGACCTGTGGCTGGGGGTGAAAGGCCAATCAAACCGGGAGATAGCTGGTTCTCCCCGAAAGCTATTTAGGTAGCGCCTCGTGAACTCATCTTCGGGGGTAGAGCACTGTTTCGGCTAGGGGGCCATCCCGGCTTACCAACCCGATGCAAACTACGAATACCGAAGAATGTTATCACGGGAGACACACGGCGGGTGCTAACGTCCGTCGTGAAGAGGGAAACAACCCAGACCGCCAGCTAAGGTCCCAAAGTCATGGTTAAGTGGGAAACGATGTGGGAAGGCACAGACAGCCAGGATGTTGGCTTAGAAGCAGCCATCATTTAAAGAAAGCGTAATAGCTCACTGGTCGAGTCGGCCTGCGCGGAAGATGTAACGGGGCTAAACCATGCACCGAAGCTGCGGCAGCGACACTATGTGTTGTTGGGTAGGGGAGCGTTCTGTAAGCCGTTGAAGGTGGCCTGTGAGGGTTGCTGGAGGTATCAGAAGTGCGAATGCTGACATAAGTAACGATAAAGCGGGTGAAAAGCCCGCTCGCCGGAAGACCAAGGGTTCCTGTCCAACGTTAATCGGGGCAGGGTGAGTCGACCCCTAAGGCGAGGCCGAAAGGCGTAGTCGATGGGAAACAGGTTAATATTCCTGTACTTGGTGTTACTGCGAAGGGGGGACGGAGAAGGCTATGTCAGCCGGGCGACGGTTGTCCCGGTTTAAGCATGTAGGCGGAGGTTCCAGGTAAATCCGGTACCTTTTAACGCTGAGGTGTGACGACGAGGCACTACGGTGCTGAAGTGATAAATGCCCTGCTTCCAGGAAAAGCCTCTAAGCATCAGGTAACACGAAATCGTACCCCAAACCGACACAGGTGGTCAGGTAGAGAATACCAAGGCGCTTGAGAGAACTCGGGTGAAGGAACTAGGCAAAATGGTGCCGTAACTTCGGGAGAAGGCACGCTGATATGTAGGTGAAGTCCCTGCGGACGGAGCTGAAATCAGTCGAAGATACCAGCTGGCTGCAACTGTTTATTAAAAACACAGCACTGTGCAAACACGAAAGTGGACGTATACGGTGTGACGCCTGCCCGGTGCCGGAAGGTTAATTGATGGGGTTAGCGGCAACGCGAAGCTCTTGATCGAAGCCCCGGTAAACGGCGGCCGTAACTATAACGGTCCTAAGGTAGCGAAATTCCTTGTCGGGTAAGTTCCGACCTGCACGAATGGCGTAATGATGGCCAGGCTGTCTCCACCCGAGACTCAGTGAAATTGAACTCGCTGTGAAGATGCAGTGTACCCGCGGCAAGACGGAAAGACCCCGTGAACCTTTACTATAGCTTGACACTGAACACTGGTCCTTGATGTGTAGGATAGGTGGGAGGCTTTGAAGCGTGGACGCCAGTCTGCGTGGAGCCAACCTTGAAATACCACCCTTTAATGGCTGGTGTTCTAACGTAGACCCGTGATCCGGGTTGCGGACAGTGTCTGGTGGGTAGTTTGACTGGGGCGGTCTCCTCCCAAAGAGTAACGGAGGAGCACGAAGGTTGGCTAATCCTGGTCGGACATCAGGAGGTTAGTGCAATGGCATAAGCCAGCTTGACTGCGAGCGTGACGGCGCGAGCAGGTGCGAAAGCAGGTCATAGTGATCCGGTGGTTCTGAATGGAAGGGCCATCGCTCAACGGATAAAAGGTACTCCGGGGATAACAGGCTGATACCGCCCAAGAGTTCATATCGACGGCGGTGTTTGGCACCTCGATGTCGGCTCATCACATCCTGGGGCTGAAGTAGGTCCCAAGGGTATGGCTGTTCGCCATTTAAAGTGGTACGCGAGCTGGGTTTAGAACGTCGTGAGACAGTTCGGTCCCTATCTGCCGTGGGCGCTGGAGAATTGAGGGGGGCTGCTCCTAGTACGAGAGGACCGGAGTGGACGCATCACTGGTGTTCGGGTTGTCATGCCAATGGCACTGCCCGGTAGCTAAATGCGGAAGAGATAAGTGCTGAAAGCATCTAAGCACGAAACTTGCCCCGAGATGAGTTCTCCCTGAGACTATAAGTCTCCTGAAGGAACGTTGAAGACGACGACGTTGATAGGTCGGGTGTGTAAGCGCAGCGATGCGTTGAGCTAACCGATACTAATGAACCGTGAGGCTTAACCTTACAACGCCGAAGATGTTTTGGCGAAGAGACAGATTTTCAGCCTGATACAGATGAACAGAATTTGCCTGGCGGCTTTAGCGCGGTGGTCCCACCTGACCCCATGCCGAACTCAGAAGTGAAACGCCGTAGCGCCGATGGTAGTGTGGGGTCTCCCCATGTGAGAGTAGGGAACTGCCAGGCATCAA
>NZ_JADBRA010000042.1:0-7682 GCF_014896205.1 Enterobacter cloacae complex sp. I2 | reverse complement strand
CATCTCTGGCATGGGTTTACTCTAAGGGTAAGGACATGACTTATCCAGGCTACGCTGGCAACCCGCAGGGCCAGAAAGGCGATATGGATCTGGTTAACTACATCGACGTAGGCATGACCTACAGCTTCAACAAGAACTTCTCCACCTACGTTGATTATAAAATCAACCTGCTGGACGAAGATGACGCCTTCTACAATGACAACGGTATTGCAACCGATGACATTGTTGGCGTCGGCATGATCTACCAGTTCTGATCCACACAAACAGTAAAGCCCGCAATGCGGGCTTTTTTATTTACGGCGCTTCCTGCAAGGCCAGGCGAATAAACCCGTTATTCTGCACCAGCAGCTCATGGGCTTTCCACGCATCCAGACCCGTCAGCACCATCAGTACCGCCGTTTTACACTGGTGGTTACAGCTTTCCAGCGCGGCCTTCGCCTGCGCACGGGAACATCCCCCCGCTTCCATCACAATGGCAATCTGTCGCTCGGCCCATTTGGTGCTGCTTGCTTCCAGATCGACGCGCAGGTTGCTGTACACCCGTCCGGTCCGTACCGCCAGACCGGTGGTAACCATATGCATAATCATGCTTTGCGCAATGCCCGCTTTGGTGTTGGCATACCCGGCAACCACGTCAGCCCCCAGCTCGGGCGCAATGACCATGCTCGCCAGCTGCGCCGCTTCACTTTGAGCATCCTCCGTAATGAGCGCGACCGTTGAGCCCAGAGACCACGCATGACGCATCGCGCCCCACACCCAGGGCGTTTTGCCGCTGACGGACAGCGCCAGCATCATGTCGTGCTCGCCAAAATCAATGGTCTGGAGATCGGCAACGCCGCGCGCGTAGCTTGCGGCGTTATCGCCTGCTGTGATCGCAATAACGGGATGTTTTCCCGGCGCGAACGCTTCTGCCGCCTGCTCCGCCACGCGTCCGGACGCGCCCGCGCCGGTCAAAATCAGACGTCCGCCGTGACTCAGCGTTGCCGCCGCGTTATCTACCACGCGGGCCAGCATCGTCATGTGAGGGGTAAGTACAGAAGCGATTTGCGCGTCATCCTGATGAATGACGTTAAGCATATCCAGCGTGGATAATCTGTCGATGTTCGTCGTGCTGGCCTGCCGTCTTTCCCTGGCCGTACCGGTAAGCATAATGCTCATAAACTGCCTCCTTATTATGAGTACCCACACACTATAAAGTGTTTTATATAGGTCACCTGAGAGGAGGCTCACGAAACGCCTCTCTTTACATGGCTTTATGAAATGGCCTTCATCAGCGATAATTAGCCCTTTCTTTTTCATCGCGGAGTGTTAATGAGCGATTTGCGGCCCTTCCCCCCGATGCGCAAGCGTCCTATGAAGCTGAATACGCTGGTTACGCTGATGGTGTGCGCCATTATCGGCTCTGTGCTGCTGGTGGTGTTCGCGCTGTACTCCGTGCAGATCACCCGCGCCACGCGCGATGACGTGAAGGATACCGCGCTGGGTATCGCCCGAACGCTGGCCGACAGCCCCGATATCAAGCGTGGCCTGATGGCCTCACCCCAGGCCGGCATCATCCAGCCGGTTGCCCAGGCGGTGACGAAGCGCAACGACCTGCTGTTTACCGTGGTCACCGATCTGCGCGGTGTTCGTTATTCCCACCCCAATGAAGCGCTGTTAGGGTTGCATTTTATCGGCGACGATCTGACGCCTGCCCTGGAAGGGAAAGAGAATGTCTCTGTAAACCGCGGCGCGCTTGCGGAAGCGCTGCGCGTCTTTACGCCCGTGTATGACGATCGGCACGACCAGATCGGCGTAGTGGTGGTAGGGATTTCGCTGAATAAGGTGGAAGATCAGATTGCCCGCGGACGGCTCAACGCCGTGTGGACCATCCTGTTCAGCGTTCTGATGAGTTCACTGGCGATATGGGGCCTGGTCAGGGTGCTGAAACGCATACTCTTCGGGCTGGAGCCTTACGAGATCTCCGCCCTCTTTGAGCAGCGTCAGGCCATGTTACAGTCCCTGCGAGAAGGTGTGATGGCCGTAGATATGCACGGTCGCGTGACGATGATTAACCACACCGCCAGAGAGATTTTACTCCTGACCTCGGGCCAGCACTCCGAAAGCAGCAGTGAACCGCTGCTAGCCAGCCTGCGCGAAGTATCAAAAACCGGCATTGCTCGCCAGGATCAGGAGATCGGCTGTAACGGACGGCTGCTGCTGTGCAACATGGTCCCCGTGAAAAGCCAGAATCAGGTGATCGGGGCGATCAGCACGTTCCGCGATAAAACCGAAATCAGCCAGCTAATGCAGCGTATTGATGGCATGGTCAATTACGTTGATGCCCTGCGCTCGCATACGCATGAGTTTATGAACAAACTGCACGTGATCCTCGGCCTGCTGCACATGAAGCGCTACGATAAGCTGGAGGAGTACATCATCCAGACCGCGCAGAATTATCAGACGGACATCGGTGCGATACAGCGCAAGGTTAAATCGCCGGTCATTGCGGGTTTCCTGCTGGGTAAAATTAACCGCGCCAAAGAGGCCGGAGTGACCCTGACGCTGGCGGAGGAGAGTCAGCTTCCGGACACCACCAATGAAGAGCAGGTTGCGGTGCTGATCACCGTGCTGGGCAATTTAATCGAAAATGCCCTGGATGCGATGGAAGGTCAGCCGGAAGGCGAGATCGGCCTGCTGCTCCATTACCAGAACGGCTGGCTGAGCGGAGAGGTCAGCGATGACGGCCCCGGGATTGATCCCGAGCGGCTGGAGGCTATTTTTACAAAGGGCTACTCAACAAAAGGTGAAAACCGCGGCGTTGGGCTGTTCCTTGCACGTCAGCAGATCCAGAACCTGGGCGGCGATATTACCGTCGAGTCGGAGCCTGGCGTATTTACCCAATTTTTTGTTCAGATCCCCTGGGATAGCGAGAGGAATATCGCGTGATAAATGTGTTAATTGTCGATGATGACGCCATGGTAGCCGACCTCAACCGTCTGTATGTAAACCGCGTTGAGGGTTTTAGCTGCTGCGGCGTCGCGTCCACGCTCAACCAGGCCGAGGCGCTGATCGCAAACCCTGGCCAGCCGATCGATCTTGTGCTGCTGGATGTGTATATGCAGCAGGATAACGGGCTGGATCTGCTGCCCATCATCCGCGCATCGGGCCGCCCGATCGACGTCATCATGATCTCGTCGGCGTCCGACGCCGCGACGATCCAGACGTCGATGCACTATGGCGTGGTGGATTACCTGATTAAGCCGTTCCAGTTCCCGCGTTTTGAAGAGGCGCTGAACGGCTGGAAGGCCAAGCGCAGCCTGATGGGATCGCATCAGTATTATGAACAGGCCGACGTCGACAGGCTGATCCACGGCGGCGCGCCGGAGCTGGCCGACAGCAAAAAATTACCGAAAGGATTAACCCCGCAGACGCTGCGCACGATTTGTCAGTGGATCGACAGCCATCCGGAAATGGAATTTTCCACTGACGATCTGGCGAATGCGGTCAACATTTCGCGCGTTTCCTGCCGCAAATACCTGATCTGGCTGGCGCAAATTAATATCCTGTTTACCAGCATTCACTACGGCGCGACCGGCAGACCGGTGTATCGCTACCGTTTGCAGCCGGAACAGGTCGGGCTGCTCAAACAGTACTGCCAGTAATGCGGTAGCTGTCGTCCAGAAGGGTAAAGCGGAAGTGGTGCATCGAGGAGATCACCACTTCTTTTGTTTTGGTGACAAAGATGGCTTCAATATCGGGGCGCGAACGCAGTGCGGCACACCCCTTCTCCACACCCATGCCGTAGATCAGCGTGGTCCAGATATCGCCGTCGATGGAGTCTTTCGACACAATCGTCACGCTGTCCAGTTCGTTATCCAGCGGGTAGCCGGTGCGTGGGTTAAGAATGTGATGATAGCGTTTGCCGTTCTGCTCAAAGTAGCGCTCATAGGTGCCTGACGTCACGACCGACCGGTTCTCTACCGTCATCGACCCAATCAACGCGTCTCCGGCGAACGGTTTTTTCAGGCCGACGCGCCAGCCGCCCTCCGGCGAGCCTAACGTCTGGATGTTGCCGCCGAGATTAATTAACCCCAGCTCAACCCCCTCTCTACGCAGAAGGTCCCGGACCCTGTCAGCGATATAGCCTTTGGCGA
Source organism: Enterobacter cloacae complex sp. I2 (assembly GCF_014896205.1). Lineage (NCBI taxonomy): Bacteria > Pseudomonadati > Pseudomonadota > Gammaproteobacteria > Enterobacterales > Enterobacteriaceae > Enterobacter > Enterobacter cloacae complex sp. I2. Next base: position 3,546 of record NZ_JADBRA010000042.1, on the reverse strand, counting down.
TTGCGCCCAGGTCGATCTCCATTCCCGGGCGAGTGAGAAATACGCTGCTGCTGGCTTCATCCAGCACCACGTCCGCAGGATGCGTGATGTTCAGCAAGGCAGCGATCTCGTCTGCGGGCGGCACGGCGTCACCCTTAAAGCCAATTTTCCAGCGTTTGACCAGCGGGCCGATCGCCAGATTAAACGCACTGTCTTCCATTTGGCTGGCCGCTTTCGCGCAGCGGATCAGGTCAAACACCGGGCGACTGACGGCAACCGGATGCTGACCGGCAGCATGGTTGATGTTCATCACCTGCGAATGCGCGCGGTTGACGGTAAGGAGATCTTCGTACTGTTTGATCAGGCGAAACACGCGGGAGGCGAGCGCTTCGTCGTGGGAAAAGAGTTTCAGGAGGATGGGCGAGCCCATCAGAACGGCGGAGTAGCTGTAAACGCGATGGCTATCAGGCATTGCATGAGTCCTCATATGTAGCCCCGGCAGGCACCGCGCCGCCGGGGAAACAGGAGCCTTACCGTGTTTTCGAACGCATAGCCGCCTGATGTCCTGCTAGCGTACCAAAAATAATGATATCTGCCACCGCGTTACCGCCGATGCGGTTACCGCCGTGGATACCCCCGACAACCTCACCCGCAGCAAACGCCCCTGGCAATACGTTGTGGTTGCTGTCCAGCACGCAGGTATCGGTATTGATGGTCACACCGCCCATGGTGTGGTGTACGCCCGGTGCAATCTGAATGGCGTAGAACGGCCCTTCGTTGATGGGGGCGCGCAGCGCGGTGGTGCGGCCGAAATCATCGTCGTGCTGTTTTTCCACAAAACCATTGTAGCGTTCCAGCGTTGCCAGGAACTGGTGGTGATCCATCCCGAGCGCTTCCGCCAGGGCTTTTGGCGAGCTGGCGCTGGTCACGAAGCCTTTCGCGATGTACTCATCCGCCGCTTTGTTTTTAGCCCGGACATGCTCGTCAAAGACGATGTAAGCGTATTTCTCCGGCAGCGCGATGATTTGCGCCGAAACTTTATCGCGGGTCTCCATTTCGTTGAAGAAGCGGTTCCCCTGCTGGTTGACCAGAATCGCCCCGCCGCCGCGGATGGATTCGGAAATCAGGTACGACGTTTTCTGCTCCACGGTTGGGTGGATCTGAATCTCGCCCATATCCACGGTGCCTGCGCCAATACGTTCCAGCAGCGCGATACCGCCGCCGGTTGCGCCTTTGTGGTTAGTCGTCACGAACCCTTCCAGGTCCGGACGGTATTTCACCACCATCTGGCTGTTGGCGCTGAAGCCGCCCGTTGCGACAATCACGCTTTTGGTTGCCACGGTGAGGGTTTCGTTCTCTTCGGTGGTCAGACGCACGCCGGTGACTTCGCCATTTTCAAAGATGATGTCGCTGACGGAGGTATCCAGCATCACTTCGATGTTGCGTTTGTTGACGTTACGCACCAGGCCGCTGATCAGATACCCGCCTACCGCGGAACCGTCTTTCGGACGGTGCGTACGGTCAATGCTCATCCCGCCGGTGGTGGTGATGTCGTTCAGCATAATGCCGCGCGTGGCCAGCCACTCAATCGCCTCCGGCGCGTTCTCCACGAAGCGACGCAGCAGTTCAGGGTTGTTTTTGTTGCCGCCGCCTTTCAGGCTTTCCTGGTAGAACAGCTCTTTGCTGTCCTGAATACCTTTCACGCGCTGGAAGCGGGTCTCTGCCGCGTTCATCCCTGCCGAGGCTTTAATGGTGTTACCGCCGATGGTTGGCATTTTCTCAACGATCAGTACGCTCGCGCCTTCGTCATGCGCCTGGATCGCCGCCGCCAGCCCTGCACCGCCGCTGCCGACCACGACCACGTCGACGCTTCTGGTTTCATTCGGGTCTGCACCCTCTTCTGCCGCCAGCGCTTTGCTGGATTTCAGCATCGCTTTCGAGACTGCTTTTTTCACCGCCTCGCTCTGGCTGGTTGCGCCGGTGATGGCGTCCACGTGCGGGGTATTGGCATCCAGAATACGGGTACGGATCTCTTCGAAGCTGGTGACAAACTCCACGTCTTCGCTCGGTCCTGAGGCCAGCTCGATATCAGCAATGCGATCGGTTTCAAGACTGACGTTGATCACCAGCTCGTTGGCATCGTCCTGCACTTTTTCAACGAAGGTGCCCGGTTTGAATTTCGATTCACCCATGCTCATGTCGCGGATCATCGCCTCTACCAGCGAGAAGCGCCACAGCGGTTCCGGGATGTTCAGCTCTTCGCGTCGGGTACTGTCCATAAACAGCTCAAGGCTTTCGCCCGCCGCGATGCGATCGGTCCAGTCCGGGTAGGCGATGGTGGCGCGGCCTACGGCAATCAGGTCGTAGCCATGATCCAGCGCTTTATTCACATCGGCAGCATTCACCACGCCGCCGACGCCCATTACCGGTATCTGTGCCAGCGTGTCAGAACGCATCGCGCAGTATTTTTCGATAAGCGGCGTCGGATCCTGCGTGTCGACGATAGATGGACGCAGGGCGGCGCCAAGGGAGAAGTGAAGATAATCCACCCCGCGTGCGGCCAGTTTTTCCAGCAGATACAGGGTGTCTTCGAAGCGGATGCCCGGGACTTCCAGCTCTTCCGGAGAGAAACGGTAGCCAATGATGAACGCGTCGTCCGCGTACTGGCGCACCATCTTGTGGGTGATGTCCAGCACCGCCAGCGGGAATTTCGCGCGGTTATCGCGGCTGCCGCCCCACTCGTCGTCGCGCTGGTTGGAATTCGGGGAGTAGAACTGCTGGATCAGATAGGTATTCGCCCCGTGAATTTCGACGCCGTCAAAGCCAGCCTGAATCGCGCGGCGTACGGCGTCGCCAAACTTGCCGATCATGCCTTCCACTTCTTCTGAGGTCAGGGCAACCGGCGTCGCGGCACCGTCACGCGGCGCGGCAACCGCGCTTGGGCCAACCGGCGTGCGACCCCCAATCAGTTTTGGGTCGACCATACGGCCGCCGTGGTAGATTTGCAGAAGGGCTTTAGAGCCTTTGGATTTGATAGCGTCAGCGATTTTCGCCAGCCCGGCGATTTTCTCGTCGTTATCAATCCCAATTGCACCCGGGAACGCCAGGCCGAGATCGTCAACAAAACAGCACTCAACGATAATGGTGCCGATGCTGCCAGCGCGGGCGCGATAGTACTCCACCAGCTCGCTGGTCACGGTGCCATCGTAATAACCGGTACAGGTTGTCATTGGGGCCATTAACAAACGGTTTTTGAGTTCAGTACCATTCGGTAATGTGAAGGGGCTAAAGATTCGTTCGTTAGTGCTCATAATAGAAACTCCAAACTTTAAAATTAAGAATTCGGTATCGGGATCGTTTTATTTCGTATTTTTTGCCGATGTCATGGAAGTAATATAATGCTTTTTTTAGCTTCCAAAGCTATTACGTTAGTTAATAAACTATTTAATCCCTGCGGTAACATTAATAACACATTGGTGTTAGCAGGAATGTTTCACCCATTCACATTAATTTAAAAAAAGTTAAATCAGCAAAGGTCAAACCAATACACCTACACCAATAGAAATC
>NZ_JADBRA010000041.1:0-7758 GCF_014896205.1 Enterobacter cloacae complex sp. I2 | reverse complement strand
ACAAGTTATCTCTACAGGAAAATCTCTTCTCAACAATAACACTCTGTAGAGGTCACTTTCCTGTATAGCTATCTTTCATGCGCGTGATCAGCGCATACCAAATTGTACAGTCCACTTTATGGAGAATTAACCCTACATCCCTCGTTTCACTCATGATTACGTGTTAATCGCGAATACTCGCCTCCATAGCGCCGGAAAAATCCCACGCTAATTGCATTCTAAATACCAGGTATAGCTATGCTTATTCCATCCTAAATAACCTGCCTGTAACGCTCTCTGAGCGCCTTTCTCACTTTCAAAGTATCTTTCATCACTTATGCGGAAACCGCACCACGCAAGGCTCACAGTGATCATTGTCCACAATGTACACTTTCATGGTAGGTGCAATGCGCTTAACGAGTTTCTCATTTTATTGTTATAGAGTAACAATTCGCTTTTTTCCATGCTGAAACCCGCCAATTAATTAGCATTTTAATCATTTCCTGATGCAATTACGTCAATTGATAATGACTCTCATTTACCATGAATTATCCCTCTCCGATAGGACATTCAGGTTATCTGTCCTACTCATCATTCAGTAGAAACAATCACTTATGTTTTAGCTCTATTTATTGGCCTTTTTTCGGCTATTCCTGGAGCAAAATCAGCCTGCAAAAATAAATCTGTTGACAAGATTAAGTTTCTATGACCTGTCACAGTTAAATATAAAACCCTTATGAATCAATGAGATATTTTAAACTCAAGAAATCACCAGATCGGGGAGCCTGGTTTCAGTCCGTTAAGCACCTCTCGCAACCGCGCTCCCCTAAATCGGCTTTAATCGCGTTTAATGCCACTTAATACTCCCGAAACCCCACCAATAAGACATTTATGCAATTATGAACAAAATGATCTTGCTATCTATATGATTTTGATCAATATTGGTTTCCCATCGAAACAGATTAAGGAGGTAAGAGAATGGCAATCAGTAAGGGTGCAAAGCGTACAGACGGACTTGATAGCGCCGATCAGGTGGCTCTGGTAGTAGAAGAAATCGCGAAGAAGAGCCAGACAGTGGCGGATCTCTTCCTTATCGGTGTAGAAACACAGCTTCGTGGCGTAGATATGCGTTCCTGGCGTTGGGATGAGCTGGATATAGGTAGCAAGGTATTACGTATCACCCAAGACAAAACCAAAGAAGCGGTAGTAGTGGAATTGACGGAGACAGCAAGGGAGGTTCTCAAGGCTCGTCATAACGAGCGCGGGGATAACGTGTATGTATTCCAGAATGACAGCAACCGGAGCAAGGGTAAGCCGATCAGCCGTTCTAAAATCCATGCAGAGATTCAGTATGCAGTGGACAAGCTCAAAATGCGGGGCTTGCTGCCACAGGATGCAGTGATCGCCATGCACAGCGCACGTAAGACCGTGGCTGCTATCGCCCACGCCCACGGCGAAGACCTGGAGGTGATTAGTAAGATGTTGGGGCATCGCTCCACCGAACACACACGCGCCTACCTGGGGATCACACAGGCCAAAGTAGACGCACTACGAACGAAGTATTCAACGGGCATTAAGAGAGGGACACGCGCTTAGGGCATTTTATATTGATATCAAGAGTGCCCAATGTTGGTAAATGCGATGGAATAATTCATACCAAATAGAGTAATTCTTCATGGAGTGTATTTATTTTACTGCAATACTCTGGATTAAAGACGTAAACTTTGAATCTAACCTTTTATTATTTGCTTTTAATCTCTCCAATTCAGAGTTAAAAACCTTATGATATTCAGCAAATTCGTCTTCACTTAATGTATCAAAGTTATCTATTAATTTTAAACAAGTTGCTTTGGCGTCAAGCACACACTGTTTATAGAATGTGTCACGCTGTGAAATCAACTCATTCAAAATTACATTCTTTGGCTCCGCAAAGAGCGTGTTATTTCCTTGCAACTCTTTTATAAAGCCATCTATCTTATCATATGAATCTTGAAAAGCAATTTCAAATTCCCGTGCCTTGAGTAAGGTTTCCGTCTTAAATTTATAAAGAGCATCTTTGTCGTTCTTCTTTTTTACTAATTTACTATTCCTATAGCTCAAGAAAGATAACACCAATGCAGCTAAGGAAAAAATCAATCCAATTTTATTTACAATGAAGTTAACAACCTCTGATGCCAACTCAATCATTTCTTAATCTCCTTTTAATCCATGTAAAAAATTCTTAATTTTATTACGGCTAAATAAGTCAGCATTTACTGGGGGCGATGCGCCCCTTATTCGTACAACCATCTTCCGGCTTTAGCTGATTCGATCAGCATACCAACATTGAAATCTGGTACAGGAACAGGCTCTGTTTTCTTAAATGGATTCCATGAAACAGGCTGATCAGGATAGTAAGTTTCTATTTTAAAGTTTCCCCGTTCAACTTTGAACGCATCGAAAAACTTATCCATTAACTCACCAGCTTCAAGCTCATCAAGACTCAAATCAGTATCAAGATCCGTTTTAGGTGTTAGCTCTACTTTCTTGAACTTGAATAGGTACGTGCCAGCGTAAGGCCGTACAAGCTCATAAACGCGCTGCTCAACATTGTTTACCATAACTTATCGTTACCTCGCGCTATAGCATTGTAGTCTCGGATAGTGCGATAGGTGATTTGAGAGATATCAGAAGCTAAGATAACCCACCCCACGACAGGAATAGCCCTGCCCGTAAAGGTTCCAATGTTAGCTACCGCCCTGATTCTGATTGTGGAAGGTGGATAACCACCGATAACGGAAGGTAGTTTGATACCGAAAGGGAACTGCGCTTTTTTGAACACTTTTCGTGAGGCTTTAGACGCATAGGATGTTCCCTTTTCAGCGCCGTTTGGTTTTGCTCTTGTAGGGAGAGTATTACGCCCAGATACAATGGCAACTACAGCACCGAAATCAACAAGACCTAAACCAAGTTGATCGACAACATTTTCACAGAAGACCATGAAAAATAGCTCGGAGGCGGTGAGGTTTGAACGCCCCGCATAAAAGTATGTTCCGTTGAGTTCTTCGACTGTATCCACGTCCCAATCCTTATGACTCTGAATGTATTGCAATCATAACGGCTGATATACAGACAGTCACCCCTAAAACATGGCGTTAGCAGTATGGGTTAAGAAGACAATACGAGGGAGCGTAGTGCCCCCTTTTCAACTATACATCCCACGGATTTGTTTTAATTTTTCTCATTTTATATTCGATGCCACACACGGTGAAAGTGAGTTTCTCAGTGTCGATCACTCCTTCAACTTCTTTGTAGTCGAATGGGAATTTCACTTTATTGTCGTTGATTTTGTACAAACCACCTGGAATGTTGGGGCCATGGTTGACCTGCAAATAATCGCCCTTGACTGTCCAACGTCCTTCTACCTGGTATTCAATGGCACTGCCATGATCAGTGAAGTAAATGCTCATGATGATTCCTTACACTTTGAACTCGATTTCTTGATCATCAAGTTCCCCATGGCGAGAAATCTTGATTGAAAAACGTTTGAAGGTTTTGAAAAACTCCTCAAGGGTCATCTGGACACGTTCTTTACGTAAGACATTCGCATCCTCGGTGATATACGCCTCAATATCAAAGAAATTCTCCGTAGAGTGAAAGGATATACCTGTCACCATCTCACCCTGTTTGAGAATACCTGCAACGCTAAGGTATTTAGCAAAATCGTCGTATGCATCGTCAGCAGCAACGCTTCCTTTCCAGTCGCCATATTGAACGTGAGCCTTAAAGTGTTCTTTTTCCATCTTATTTATCCTTTGCTGTGAGTAATCAAAGGTAGCGTAGCGTAAAATTTGGACAATACAAGCCATAAAGCCCCGTTAGTGGTACAAGCAACAAGCGGAGCGTAGCGACTTCATCAGATTGTCAGATGGATCACACCTTATCAGGGTGCTCGTGTACCGTAAGGAGCGTGAGCGAAGCGCTGGCAGAGCCTGCATATCGTGTGCAGGTACGTTTACCACTATTCACCTGTTTACGCAGCCACAAGGCCGCACATCGGGCTTAAAATGCGTATGATCAGTCTGTTTTGGTATAGGTTTAGAGACGGCGGCACGTCTTCCAGCTTCAAAGAGAAAAGCGATACGAGGTTGAGCTTGGGAACTACTCGCCACTATGTGCTAACATACCAAAGCCATTAACAAACACAGTGGCTTTTGCACGTGATGAAGAATTGACATTTTCTACTGGTCAATGAGACGGGTTTTTCACACTAACTCATTGATTTAAAAGAAAATAAGGTACTGAATGCCGAAGGCCGGACTCGAACCGGCACGTATTTCTACGGTTGATTTTGAATCAACTGCGTCTACCGATTTCGCCACTTCGGCACTGAAGGGGATGCGGAAACGTTGTGGATTATACCTGTCGCGCGCCGCCATGCAAGCGACGACGCGCGAAACCCGCGCTAAGTGCCCAAAAAACCAGCTACCTTCGTCACTCCAGCTCAGACACCGCCAGACGAATCACCCCTGCCGCCTTCTGCTCCGGCAGTGCCAGCACCTTCGCCCACATCGCCTGCACCATATCGCAGGAGAGCTTTTCCTTGCCTTCTGCCTTCTGCGGCATCTGCAACAGCTGAATGTCCTCGCCGTACTTATCGGCAAGTTCTTTCATAATGGGCCGCACGTCTTCGACAGCCGTCTCGCGTTCGGCCTGGGTCACGGTGTGGCGGTTTTTACCGTAGGCCGCGCGCATCATGTCGGCATCGGCCTGCATGCGCCGGGTCATCAGGTCTTTATCCAGCATGCGCATCGGGTTGATGCCGCCCTTCACCATCGGGTACAGGAAGCGGAAGCAGGCGTCGTCGCTCACCTTCTGGATGGCGGCGGTCTGCTCCATGTTGATGGTCATGTAGTTCACCACGTTGGCGTCCGGGGCGTTTTGCAGACGCGTCATCTGTAAATGCAGGATCTGCGGCTGGATGGTGTCGATAATGTGCTGCTCCGGCTCGCCGGCCTTTTGCAGGGCGGCCATCTGGTCGAGGATGCGCTGATGCAGCACAGGCTCCTGCTCCTTGATCACCTGCCAAGCGGGCATCGCGTTAAGGGCCGTATCAATTTGCGCTTCCGGAGCGCGCTGCCTGTCAAAGAAGACCCAGAACGCCACGGCGGCAGCCGTGACAACAACAATGACCGTACTGATCCACGTTTTTTTCATCTCGCATCCTTATCCTTGCGTTATGCCGGTTTACACCGGCACGCCGCTGTGGAAGCGAAACTCGTGGTCCGGTGTAGAGATAAGTGTGGCTTCAATTTCGCCAAAATGCTGTATGCGGGGTGAGATATCGTCGTCGCTTACCTGCTGGGCCAGCATCAGGTAGTCCTGATAGTGGCGCGCTTCCGAGCGCAGCAGCGAGAGATAGAACTTCTGCAAATCGTCGTCGAGAAACGGGGCAAGCGCGGCGAAGCGTTCGCAGGAGCGGGCTTCGATGTAGGCGCCGCAGATGAGCTTGTCGATCAGCGTCAGCGGTTCGTGAGTGCGCACTTCCTTCAGCATCCCTTTGGCGTAGCGGCTGGCGGTGATTTTGACGTACGGAATGTCGCGCGCCAGCATCGCCTCGCGCACCTGCCAGAAGTGGTGCAGCTCCTCTTTAATCAGCAGCACCATGCTGTCGATGAGCGCCTGGCCCCACGGGTCGTCGGTTTTGGGCATTACGCTTTTGCCAATCTGCTTATGCAGGGCGATGAAGTCCGGCTCCGGACCGTCGCGAAAGGTGAACTGTTCGTAGGGCTTGAGCCAGTCAAGCAGCGCGTCGGCACCGCTTTCGTCGGCGACGTATTTACGCACCAGCAGCAGCGCGGTCTGAGCGGCCTTGAGCTCGCACACCATGTGGTCGGTGAGCAGCAGCGGCAGGTTCGCCGGGTCGCGGGCTTTATCAATCCATGCTTGCGGGGTCGGGCACTGGAGGAAGTTGAGTACGGGGGCGAGTATCTGCGGGTAATCCATGGTTCTGCCTTGAAAAAAGCGGTGGCGCGCGCCACCGCCTGAAACGCTTAGTGACGCACGCCGTCGTCGTCTTCGTCGACGTAATCTTCGTCGTCGCCTTCTTCGCCGTCTTCACCGTTCGGATCTTCGAAGTAGGTTCCCCAGCCGTCGTATTCCACCTCAAACTTCTCGGCCAGGTTCATCAGCTGTTCGACCTGCGCGTCGATCAGCTCCGCCTTAAGCGCGCCTTCGCTCAGGATGTCGCAGCAGATGACGGTATCGCCCTCTTCCACTTCCAGCTCTTCCGGCTCGGTCACTTCGTAACCCAGTTTAAAAGCTTCCACGGCCATTTTTTCCAGCGCTTCAAAGTCGTCCGCAGAGAAATGGTGTTCGATGGTGTACAGCGCGTCCGGATCGCTACCGTCTTCCAGCAGTTCTTCAATAATCAGACGCGTCTCTTCGCGTTGCTCTTCCAGTAATTCCGGGTTTGCCATGGCTCAATCCTCTTTAAAGTGCGGCAGATACTTCTATTTTCACACACGGACGGGTTTGCCTCCACCTTTGTTGGAAAGATTTGTGAAACGGGGTTGCAAATGAATAATTACACATATAAAGTGAATTTTAATTCAATAAGTGGCGTTCGCCATGTGAGGATAAAATGGCCGATTTATACAAGAAACACTTTCTGAAATTGCTCGACTTTACCCCTGCACAGTTCACTTCTCTGCTGACCCTTGCCGCACAGCTCAAGGCCGATAAAAAAAAGGGCAAGGAAGTACAGAAGCTTACCGGTAAAAACATCGCGCTCATCTTCGAAAAAGACTCGACCCGTACACGATGCTCTTTCGAAGTTGCCGCATTTGACCAGGGCGCACGCGTCACCTATTTAGGGCCGAGCGGCAGCCAGATTGGGCATAAAGAGTCAATTAAGGACACCGCGAGGGTTCTCGGGCGGATGTACGACGGCATTCAGTATCGCGGTCACGGCCAGGACGTCGTCGAAACGCTGGCGCAGTATGCGGGCGTGCCGGTGTGGAACGGGCTGACCAACGAGTTCCACCCGACGCAGCTGCTGGCGGACCTGCTGACCATGCAGGAGCACCTGCCGGGCAAGGCGTTTAACGAGATGACGCTGGTCTACGCGGGCGACGCGCGCAACAACATGGGCAACTCAATGCTGGAAGCGGCGGCGCTGACCGGGCTGGATCTGCGCCTGGTGGCCCCGAAAGCCTGCTGGCCGGAAGAGAGCCTGGTGGCGGAGTGCCGCGCGCTGGCGGAAAAGCACGGCGGCAAAATCACCCTGACGGAAGACGTGGCGGCGGGCGTGAAGGGCGCGGACTTTATCTATACCGACGTCTGGGTGTCGATGGGCGAAGCCAAAGAGAAGTGGGCAGAGCGGATTGCGCTGCTGCGGGGGTATCAGGTGAACGTGCAGATGATGGCACTGACCGGCAATCCGGACGTGAAGTTCCTGCACTGTCTGCCAGCGTTCCATGACGACCAGACCACGCTCGGCAAGCAGATGGCGAAGGAGTTCGATCTGCACGGCGGGATGGAGGTGACGGACGAGGTGTTTGAGTCGGCGGCGAGCATCGTGTTTGACCAGGCGGAAAACCGGATGCATACGATTAAGGCAGTGATGGTGGCGACGCTTGGGGAGTGATTTAGTCCTCTGCGCGCTGGTGCCCTCACCCCGGCCCTCTCCCACAGGGAGAGGGAGAACACCCTAAAAACGACAACAGCGTTATGGTCTGGCAGAAAAATACTTTTACTGCCGCTTTCTCAGATAGACATTAACCATAATAAGTATTTATG
>NZ_JADBRA010000040.1:0-9560 GCF_014896205.1 Enterobacter cloacae complex sp. I2 | reverse complement strand
ATAAAATACTGGCTTAGAAAGTATATTTAATATTCTTTCTGTCGGGTTATAGCGGTCGGTAGCTAACATATAAATTATGCACAGTGCGCTATAAAATAAAAGACAATACAGAATTCTTAATATATTCTTGGCTTTTACTTTCTTTTCTCCAAGAAAAATATAACCTGAAATCATAAAAAATAGCGGCACACAGGGTCTTACAAACGAATCAACTATATTCCCTGACATCCAGTCATAAAGGGGGATTTTTCCATATGAAACCACATACCACACAGAACTGTGCAAGATGATAACCATTAAACACGCAACAGCGCGAATTGCATCTGGCCAGGATTCTCTTTGTTGATCCATAATTGCATTAAACACATGTTAACATTTTGTGTGCAGATTATGACCAGAAATTAATTTTTTTCAAGAAAATTTAACATACGGATCACATTTGAAGTATTCAATGGCTTACTCTAACTACTACGCTCTCCATGCCCACTGTAGCTACGTTAGCTAGCTAGTAGGCCGTTACGCTACTGACGTTCTGTCAGTAAAGAAATTTACCGCTTCATTTTTAAACTCTTCACGATAACGCCTACCCCTTATGAACACCTCTCTTTAAGTCATCTTAAATGATTCTGGGGTGTCTGTTAGACCCGTGGCGATTCAGTCATGAGGAAAACTGGAAGCTCATGAAAGAGGGATGTCACAAGAAAGGAAAGCAGCCTCCAGAATACAGACCCAACCCGGCAGCGGTAGCCACACCTCTCATTCATTAAGGCGCTTCTTAGGGCGGCAGAGCGTGAATAGAAGATGCTTGATAAGGCTCCGATCCTCAAAGTTCCTCAACCAAAGAACAAACGTTTCAGACGGCTTGAACCTCATGAGGCGAGAAGGTTGAATGATGAATGTCCGGAGCCGCTTAAGTCAGTCGTAGAGTTTGCGCTTTATACTGGCTTAAGCCGCTCGAACATTATCAATCTGGAATTGTTGCAGGAAATAGTTCGATGGGAGTCAATCGAAATGGTCCGATATGCTCACCTTTCCGCCGAACATCTCACCGAGCTCGCGAGCAAAATTGGCGCGATTATTGGCCACAATGTCACAAATACAGTACAAGAGGAGAATGTAATTTATTTAAATGTTCTGTAAGTATTTGATATGAGTGGTGCCGATAATAGGAGTGTAACACGCGATAAATCTTGTGTTCGGGTCTTCTTCTACGACCTTCGCAACTACCTGATTTAACGATTTTTACGCACACTGATAATCTGGCATTCATCATGCACATGATAAACGCCCCTAAACTTTAACGGGGTGGAAAATGAAATACAAGCCGGATCAATACATCATTTCTGATAGTTACGGAGTTTATTACGTCAGGATCTCAATTCCTGTATGGCTCCGTAATGCATTTGGTGGAAGAAAAACTCTCGTCCGTAGTCTGAACACTTCCGATCTTCGTGTGGCTCGTAGGAAGCGTGATGTTATAGCCGATGAATTTCACCACATCAGGCAAATTGCAGAGCCGCCAAAACCGGACAGCTTGCAGGACACGATCAGCTATTTAAAGAGCGTGGCTAAGTACGCGAAAGCTGCCCCGAAAGCATCAGCGCCGATTATCTACCAATGCCCTTCTCTGATTAAGATGTTAGAGATCTACCTTATGCATAACGCTGATCGCCTGAAAATGGGAACCTTGAGCAAGACCAGAAAAGCCGTAGAACTGTTCCTGAATTACCTACGAAAGAAGGATGTGGAACTAAACGATATCAATCGCAGCACCGTTACAGGCTGGCTTGATCATCTCCGAGAGACAAAGGCAGTCCAAACAGTGGCTAACTATCTTTCAGCAATGGCAAACATTCTCGATCTTGCCTCTTCCCGATACCAGGACGCCCCACCGCTGGAAAGTAATGTATTCAGAGGTCATAAGCTCAACACAGCTCAGAGCCGCCAGAGTTATGAGGCATTCACGAACGAAGAAATTACGAAGCTCATTAGCGCGTTTAACGAGTTAGGAGAGGACGAACTAAGGGATGTGACCGCTATCGCCGCTTATAGCGGGATGCGCATCAATGAAATAGCCAGCTTAAAATCTGACAATCTCCGAGAAATTGAAGGGGTATTATGTTTTGAAGTAACGGAAGGGAAGACAAGATCGGCATCCAGGGTCATCCCACGCCATAGCGCGATTAAAACAATGGTGCTGGAACGCTGCCAAAAGCCGCATAACGGTTTTTTATTCTACCGTGCCAGCATCACAAAGAGAGAGGACGGCAAGCGCTCCTCGTGGCACGTAAACCGCTTTGGACGGCTTAAACGCGAGATTCTCCCAAGGCAGGAAAATAAAGTATTTCACTCGATCAGGCACCTGGTCGCTCAAACTCTGGACAGAGGCGGGGTTGGTCAAGATAGGTTAAAGCCCGTACCCGAAGACCGGATCGCCCTTCTACTGGGACATTCGAGGGGAGAAACGGAGAGTTTTAAAACGTACAGCAAGAATGCCGCCTCTCCTGTTGAGCTACGGCAGTACATCGAATTGCTACGCTATCCAGAGATTGACTCAATGGTTAAGAATAAAAGGGACCAATTCGAATAAATATTACACTAATATGCCAGTTTAATATGCTAACAAACGTTATAATCTCCCACACTGAAAGCATAATAAACCGCACAAATAATCAAAAGTGAAGTGATCAAGTGAAGTTGCTACAACATCTTGTCAAGCGAAGCGGAGAAAGTTAGCATAACACTATATATGGTGTCGCAATGGAATATAAACACTATATATTTCACCTCAACTGCCCAAAAGGATTAAAGTCATGGCTAAAAACCCAAAGCAAACGTCAAGGAAAGTAGGCTCTCTCGCTGGTCGAACATTGACCAATCCAAACGCTTCGAAACTACAAAAGCGTCTGGCAGCATCTGCGCTTGCTCAGCGTGCCCCCTCAAGTCATACCAGCGATACTATGGAGACGATTGCTGCTAAGGCTCTCGATAATCCTCGCTCAAGCGAAACAACTAAAAAACTTGCAGCTACTGTTTTAGCTCAGTCAACAAAATAAGAAACGAAAAAGGGGCGTAAGCCCCTTTGTTAATCTTCTTCTTTGTCGAGAAGATGTATTGCTTTCCAACATAAAAAAGTTGTGGCAATACTTGCCCCCTCACCAATACTTTTTCCACAAGCTACAGCAAACGCTTTATTCTGAATATCTTCCCAATCAAACTTAAAAGCACTTAATTCTTCAAGGCTAACTTTGTAATCATGCTTATGTGCATAATTATTTCTTACCTTGTTGATCGCTTTGAATGCAGAGTAGTATTTGTTATCGAGCAAACCCATTGCAAACGCCAAATCTACCTTTAGATCATACGAACGGGTAGACCTGAAAAATGCCTTTGGCTCAACAAGGTTTCTTGAGATTAATGTTTCGAGAACTTTCTCAATAAAAAGATGCCCCTTCAAAATAGGCGATAACTCCTCTTCTTCAAATACGAGACGTTGCATAACATACTGATCAAGTTCATCAGAAGATAAATCATCAAAGTTCAAGGTATATTCCTTTAATTGAAGTTTGGCTTCCATATTTTATCATAACCTCGGTTCAGTATCATACTCACCCGCCTGTGGATGACTGACCGGATGACATTTGCAGCGTTAGCGACTGTGCGAAGCTGGCTTGAGATGCACGAGCCTGGAAATCAATGTAATCGCTCAGCCTTGAGCTATCGCTGGCGATAGTTAGCGGAACAGACGCTTCAAGATTGAGATTGAATACAGGTGCAAGATTGTACGCTGGCGCACTATTGGTGCTGGTTAGGGATGATATAGCAGAATCACGAAGCGCTCCCCCTTTCAGAGAATCACCATTCAGGCCGTATTGTTCTACCGCTGTCCCTGTAGGCTGATCATCAATTCCTAACCAGCCTTTCACAGCATGACCTACACTACGGGTACTAAACCCTGTCTTGTCCTGCACCCAATCGGCAGCACTGTTGGCACTGCCTGTAACAGCACCATCGTAGAGAGCCTGGGCCGCTGGCTTATCGCTATCAGTGAACCATTGAGGGAAACGTTCTTTCAGCCCTTTATTGATATCACTCACAACATTGGAAATCTCACCAACAAACCCAGTGATTTCTTTCGAGAGATTGCCTAAGGCCTCTCCAAGCATTCCAGCAGATTCGGTGATAACTTGCGTATTTTTAACAAGGTCGTCGCCACCATCAGCAAAGCCTTTCATGAATCCGGTGAATAAATAATTATCCATACCATTCATCAAGTTACCCATAGCCACGGACAGATCGCCATACTCATAAACCTGCTTGATCATTTCGTCGTTCAGCGTCTGACCGGAGTCAACGAGAGTCTTTAGCATCTTGTTATACTCTGCACCGTTATTCAGGAAAGCATCGGTATAGTGTGCAAGGTCATCCCCGTAATCCTCGATCAGATGCCCGATGGATGCCTGAGACATTCCACGGCGCTGACCTTCGTTTACTGTCGCCTGAATAAAATCCGCAGGCCGATCTTGGAATTTCGAAATGTCGGCTTTCGTCCATCCGAACAGGTTCATAACGTTGTCTACCGCACCGTTACCGCCCTTCCATTTTCCAGACTTCTGATCGAAAGTGGAGTTTGTGACAGACTCACCAAGTCTTTCTCGCAAGTCTTTGAAATTATCTGTTATCTTATCAACGGATGCGCTGTCTATGCCGTGCTGCTGTCCGTATGCAACCAACGTCTTCACCACGTTAGGATTAGTCTTAACAAGGGCTGATTTTCTCACCAGATCAAGGTTTTCATTCCCTTTGTCACGGATACGGGACAGGACACCAGCCCCGCCAGCAAAAGCAGCAGTAGCCCCGATTAACCCAGAACCGCCGCCGATAATGCCGCTGATACCTTTTTCTTTAATACCCTTTGCAGCCCCTGCATAGTCCGTGCGTTTGGCGTGTTTAAGCGCTGCCGCTTGTTGCTGTGTACTGGTAGTAATACGGTTTTGCAATGCAGCCTCACGGCGCATAAGCGCTATGCGTTCGCGTAGCTCATAGTTCATCTTCTGGCTGCTGATCTGCCCATTACGAAATAGCTCTGTCTGCTGTTTGGCGAAGCGAGCAAACTCCAGTTGCTTTAGTGGATCAATGCCGAATTTCCCAGCTATCCCCTTCATCTGGAGGTTAGCACTACGAAACTTGAGATCGGCTGTCTCATTACGTTTTGCAATTTTCGCGGATTCTCTCGCCTGAGTTTTAGCCGCTTTCTCTGCAATACGTTGCTGCTTTAAGTCATTGGAGGTTTTAGGTGTAGCTGCCTTAGCATCTGCCACCTGTTCACGCGCTTTCTGTCTACGTTGCTTCTGAGCCTGGAAGCGAATCTTGGGATCGGCTATTTTCTGGAAGTGCTTTTGAAGGTTATCCGCTGCGGCCTTAGCCTCTGCAATGTCCTCTTTCGAAACTTGAAAACGTACCGTGTTGACGATAGAACTTGTGTGAATCTCAAGCATCGCCACCGCCTTTCTGATCCAAGAAGTGATGAATTGCCGCTTCGACGGTTTCACCACGGAAAATACGCGCTCTAACGCCCGTATACGAAATCTCTAATAGCTCGCAAAGCTGGCTCACCTTGAGCAGCCCTTCTGCATCGTCTGCACTCAGTCGAACATGTAAACCACGATTTGATTTAAGTATAAGTTCCACCTCTATTTTTCCTCTTGTTATGGGGGAAACAAAAAAGGGATGCCACCAGAGCCACAATTGCGCTGTGGGTTAGTAAGCATCCCTCATTAAAACGCCTGATTGTTTCCAGCGGGGGTCAGGCTCCCACTTGCTCATTAAGCAGTGATGGTGATCTTCACCTGCATACCTAACGCATGATTGACAGGCAACGCCGAATTTTCGTGCATAACGTGGTACGCATCGCCGCGCTCACTCAGGTAGCCCCAAGAGTAGTATTCAGCAGGTGCAGCATCGATCAGCGCGAAGTTACCAGAGGCAGCGCCGTAGATGTTCTGATAAGCATTTGTGCCTTTGCTAAACACCGGAACCGCCACCATGTCAGCATCATCTGGCATCTGTGCAAGGATCAGCGGATCTGTCACTTTAACAATGTCGATAGGCGCACCAGGCAAGCTAAAGGTTGAAACACCAGGTAGAAGCTCGTGACGCTGGTAGAACAGGTTACGTTCATCGTATGGCGCTACGTAGGTGAATGCCTTAGCCATGCTGTCAGAGAATCGAATCTGGCTGAATGCGGTAGGCTTGGCAAATACGATCACTCGTTCAATCTGACCAGCCAGCCCACCTGCGGCAGCCTGAACTTTGTCTAAGATGGCATCAAAATCTTGTGCCGCTGTCGCTGTGCTCACGCTGGCTGTCATTGGCACTACGCCGAACAGTTCAGAGTAAGAGATCAGCAGGTCATCTGTTGCAGGGGTGTACACTTCACCTTTGAACAGAGCACGGGCCAGGTAAGATTCACGGGTACGAAGGTAAGCAATTTTATGTTTCCCAGTGTACTCGGTGTACAGGTCGGTAACGGTTTGTTCGTAATCAGTGCCTTGTACCCTTTTCCCTTGCACATCAACAGGTTTAAAGGTGTCCTCCCTTGCAAACCAAGGAATTTCAATAAGATACTCTTTACCATTCTGACGCGCGGTAGTGTCGTGGTTTGATGAATAACGGCTCTGCGGGGTGTTAAACAGGCTGTAGTTATCATCCAGAAGCTGTGTCACCACCACTTTCGGATTCTGGACGCCTACCCCGTCGAAAAGATCGAGGGCATTCATAAGGTAGTTACGTTCCGGCAGGGCATGGAAGATTGGCGCTAAGTTAACCTGCTCACGCCCGATTGCGATTTTAGTCATTAATGATCATCCTTGATTAAGAGGTGAAGAATGGACGGCATACGAACCCTTTGGATTCGAGCGTGGTGATAGCTGCGGCGTGATTCGCTGCGTTCAGGTTGTCGGCTTTCAATGCTACGAAGCTGCCAACATTAGGCGCACGTAGGACATTTACCGTTTTACCGTCGCCAGCACTGACGGCATCGGACACCACCACATAGGCACCATCACCGGAGGTGTATAGAGCGCCATCAGCGCCGATAACATCGCCGCATTCAATATCTGCTGGCAGGTCGAAAACACGGCCTTCTACGGCTGCAAAAGAATCAGTGGCGTAGCTCACTACGTCAGTGAAACTCTTACGAATTGGGAAAAGTTCGGTTAGGTCTACAATCATTGTTGTTTGATTTCCTTGGATTTGATTGCGATCCGTTCCTGCATACTAAGTTGAGGTGTGTCCTCAGAAGGGAAATACTGTTCTACAGCTTTTTCTATTTCTTCAACGGTACATCCTGCCATTTCAGCCACTTTAGCTATCAACTCAGGATTAACTTGAATCACTTCGGATTTGTATTTTAGGATTCGGTCGCGATTGTTTAATAAGAACATTGTGTTGTTCCTTCGCGTTGTGTCTGCGTGCAGCATTTATGTTGTACGCAGGGTAAAGAGAAGGGCTACCGAAGTAGCCCTGGAGAGTATGCCCCTTGTTAGAAAGCATTGTTTAACGTCATCGTTTCGGAGGATTATGATGTTAAAGAATGGTTTCTTGAATAAATGAGGGCGCAATGTGAATACAGATGTATACACAAAGTAGGATCGCCCGTCATTGCTCCTCATTTTTAAAAGCGTGTAGCAGCGCCCAGGAATAAAATGAGGCTTTCTTTATCTATCTACTACCAGACACTTTCGGGAGTGTATTAATAGAAGATTTGCCAGCCTGAACGTAACTACCACTGACGGCGTTTATTCAGTCTGACTACATTCACCCTAACGGAATGAATGAGTAAAGAGCGAATGCCCTTTCTGAAAAAGTCGGAGATGCGCGGTGATTGCGATGCAATACCAACACAACGAGACATTACATCCCGCGCATTCCTTCGGAACAAACAAGACAAAGAAGAAAGAACCAACACTTTCAGAAATAGCATTCAGAGGGAGAGAGTGCCGCTATGGGAAACGGCATTCTCAGAGAGTGCTCACACTATGGGATAGTGTTTGCAAGTCGTATTGTCATACGAGGGTGAAGTGATTCGAATACTTACCCTATAATTCATTATGACACACATAGCACGTATTGTCAAGAAGTTTCGTAACTTTTATGTTATGGCGCATTCTTCCGCTATCTGGATGGCAAGCTCTCCGAGTTCAACGGTGATATGTTGCATAGCGAGGGCAAGCTCCTCCATATCATTGACAATGCGCCACGCCTGATCTACGGTGACGGTATCTCCGTTCATCTGCACCAGGTGTTCTACAGCAGCGTTCCAGTGTTCAAGGGCAGTGATTGCCTGTTCAGTGTATTGTATCGCTTCCAGAAGCGCGGAGGGCGTTCTCTCACGCCACGCCTTATTAACAAGCTGCAAGGCTGGTAAATGCCAAATGTCGTGGAAGGAGTTAATTAGGGTGTTCACGTTGTTCACGGTGTCCATAGTTTTATTATTCATTGTTGTTTTCCTTGTCGTCAAAGAGAATGTCAAAATCTTGTATGTGATTGGATAAGCCGTTAGTTTGGGAATACCCTACCCAGTCAAGATAATTTTCTGCGTATAGTTGCCACTTCTTAAGATTCGATGAATCAACACGGTATTCACGGCGGCGGCGTGGTTTATAGAAGACGTTATCCGAAGAAGCTAAAACATCCTGCAATAGTTCAAACTCTGCCCCGACGGGCACCGTTGCAGGGTATTCTATTATTTCGGTGATCCATTCTCCTGGAATAGCCTCTCGTGCGAGGTCTTGTAGAGAAGAGGTGTATTTACGTTTGCTGGCGCGTGTTGCTTGTTCTATCCGTTTAATTGGATTTCGTTCTTTTCGTCCCATTCATTCCTCGTTGAGGGAAACTTCGGTGTTTTCTCGTTAATGTCCATACTGCGTAAAATGCAAATAACCAATACATAGCGATGATCATAAAAGTTTCCCATTGGTTGTTATTTAGTCGTTCGAATAAATGATCTCATAATCCGAGATCATAGATTTTATTGTTATGTCGAAATGTCCAGCTTCCTTAAAAGCGATCACACCGAAAGATTTAAGAGAATGTAGCCAGAACATCACACCACCTTGCGAACATCCAGAACGTTCGATAATGTCACCGTAGCTGATCTTTGTCGGTTTGGATTTATAGAAGAAATGCAGGGTTTCTAACACACGCTTTCCAGCGTCATTAATCTGAATACGGTCAACGCCGTATTTCACTAAGTATTGTATCAATTAGGTCTCCTGATTAGTTCCAGTTTCGTTTGATTGTTGCTATTCCAACATTCATAACTTCTTGAGTTTGTTTCTGAGTAAGCCCACTGGCTTTATGTTTCTGCACTTCGGCGCGGGTGTTGTCGCCTTTCGTTGTATCGCGTTTCTTTCTCACTTTCCCAAAGTTCAGACATTCAATCTTTGCTCCAGGGAAATAATGCTCTTTGATGTATTCAGCACTTGCCAGATCCGGTACTACGAACATCAGAGGGTGATTTGTGTCAGCATTACGGATAGATGTACGGCTAATAAACT
>NZ_JADBRA010000039.1:0-10064 GCF_014896205.1 Enterobacter cloacae complex sp. I2 | reverse complement strand
CTCATGGGCCTGACGATGTCGGCAGGCCCTGTTTTTTTAATTAATATTATTTATCGCAGGTAGTCTTATTTATATCAACATAGCGTACGTCATCTTTGGCGTACATGATAAACTCCTTCCTGACCAGCTTATTTGGCCATTCGCAAAATTCATTAACGTTTATTGCCACTTTGATTTCGACATCACGATTATATAACTGTGCCTGGCGGGTGGGCCAGATGCTGGAGTTTAACATATACGTGTTATGTAAAATATATTTTGTGAACGGGAAATTATCGCGCACGTTGCGCACCTGGCGCAACCAGAGGCGGTTTATAGAATAATAAGGTGGAACTATAAAGACTTTTGTGGGCAGCGTGTTGTTTACAGGATAGTTTAAAATAACGTCAAGCAGCCGATCTTCATAATCATACTGCGCCCGAATAGCACCGGTAATCGCCGCGTTGAGGCTTGCCATTAAGGTAAAGAAAAGGATCCAGCCTGTGCAAAGGTATTTAAAGGCGGCTTTACGCAGATAAACCAGCGGGAAAAACCAGATAAGCATGACGAACTGATTGCCCGCCATCGCCCTTCCGGCGTAGAGCGGATCGCGTAATAATGCCTGAGGCAGCAGTGCCATCAGCAGGCCAAGCCCGCTGAGAAGTAAAAAGAGCGACAGACAGAGCCAGACGCTGCGCTGGATGACTCTGGCACGCATAGCCACACCACACAGAGAACACAGAAACAGCCCAATCAGCACCACCCCGGCAGTGCCATAAAACGGCGAGAAAAAGATGTCCGCCAGGTTACGCAGCCGGGTGAACATTTGCGCCGGAAAAACAATGCTTAGCGTCAGAAGTTTGCTATGAATTAAGGCATAGGGTCTCAACGGCAGGAGCAGAATAAACAGCTTATAAGCGCTAAATCCGGCAAAAAGCGCAACCATCACTCGGCCATAGTGCTCCCGGAGATCGTGACTTAACGATCCCGTATCAAAGAAAGACTTGAACAAGAGCACCACAATTATCAAAAATGGCGCCACCAGAAATAGCTGATAAAAGCAGAGAGAGGCAAAATAGCAGCCGAAAAACAGCACGTAGCCGCGCCTGCCTCTGCCGCCCATAAAGGGCAGCACCGTGAGCACAAGCGCCGCGCCCATGGTCACGGAATCGAAGCTGTACTGGATGCAGTGAATAAACCAGGGAGAAAAAACAACCGTCAAGGAGACCAGGAAACCGTTCCATGAAGGTTGGTTAATGACCTTCATATACACGACCCAGGCAGTCACCGCCACGCACAGCGCACTGATAAGCTTGGTCAACGGCGCAACGTTGACGGCGTTGATATCTGTCGGCCGGCCAAACCAGCCCGAAAGCAGCCTGATAACGATTTCCGCCGCCGGTCGACCGCTGTCAGCGTACTCTCCCCAGCCGATGCCATCGTAAAGCCCGTAGCCAACAGCATTTCTCCCAATATCGTCGTTAAACAGATAGGTCTGAGTTAACGCAGGGAAAAAATAGATAAACGCGCACAGCGCAAATAAACCCAATACGGCCGCATTATTTTTTAACATCGTCACTGCCCTCGCTGTCCTGTTTGAGGATGTAGCGCGGACGCCCTTTCACCTCAATAAATATTCTGCCTATATATTCGCCCAGCACGCCGATGCTGATTAACTGAACGCCGCCGATAAATAAAATCGCAACCATTAATGAGGGGTAACCGGGAACATCATTTCCCCAGATAAGTTTGTCGATAATCATCCATAGCGCATACGTTAACGACAGGCTGGCGATAAAAAAGCCCAGGTAGGTCCAGAGCTGAAGGGGGAAAATAGAAAATGAGGTGATGCCTTCCACCGCCAGTTTCCATAACGTCCAGCCGTTAAATTTACTGGCGCCAGCCTGACGAGGTTCACGAGTATAGGTGACGACCGTCGTTTTGCCTCCTGCCCATGAGAGCAACCCCTTCATAAACAGCGTCCTTTCCGGTAGCTGAAGGATGGCGTTTACGGTTTCCCGCGACAGTAATCTGAAATCACCGACGTTCTCGACGATACCCGGCGAGCTGATTTTATTATGCGCGCGGTAAAACCACCGGGCCGTTTGCCGTTTCAGCCAGGTATCGCACCGACGGTCGATGCGCTGGGCAAGCACGGTATCGAACCCGTCCTGCCAGCGTGCAACAAGGGCAGGAATAACATGAATGGGATCCTGTAAATCCACATCAATAGGGATCACCGCGTCACCCGTGGCCGCCCGCAGCCCCGCCAGCAGTGCCGGTTCTTTACCAAAGTTACGGCTAAACTCGACGATGCGCACGCGGCCAGAAAAGGCCTGGCTACGGATAGCCGCGACGGTATTATCGCCGCTGCCATCGTCGACAAATATCAGCTCAAACGTATGATTTACGCTGTCCAGATCGCGCCGCAGCGCGTTAAAAAACAGCGGTATGGCCTGCTCCTCATTAAACACGGGAACAACCAGAGAAATAACCATATTCAATCCTTGAATATTACACAGCGAGAAAATACAAAACCTAACACCATGCTGATGAAGGAGAAAAGGCACAGCGTAAATACCGCAGGAAGATCAACAATTTCCGAAACTTTTCCCGTAGACCATGCCAGGCAGGACATTACGGCCATAAATAAAAGATACTTATGCAACGCCCGCTTTTTTTTAAAGGTCCAGACGGCGTTCACCACAAAGCTAAACGATGCTGCAAAAAAGAAGGCCGTAACGTTAGCGAGACTTTGCGGAAATGAAAATAAAAAACAGGTTAACAGGAAGACCAGCGCATGAATAATCGTGTTCGCCACGCCGACAGAGATATATCGCATGAATATAAATAAAGAAGCACGCACGTTTTAAGGTATCCCCAACAGTAACGTGCAGAGTATAGGGTGCCGCTCTCAGAAAATATTCTGATCCCGCTTAAATATAATCTGAAAAATCTACCCCTCTTGTTCCAGGGCAGGATCTTGAACAACGACACATTTCCCGACATGATAATGTTTTTAGCTTTGCAGGTATCTCTTATGCTTACGCTGTTACAGGAATTGATTCCCACGCCTCTGGGACCTCTGTGGGTAATATGTGATGAGCAGTATCGCTTACGCGCGGTCGAGTGGCAGGAACACAGTGACCGTATGGAAGCGCTGCTGGACATTCATTACCAAAAAGAAGGCTATCAGCGCAGAGATACCGTTAACCCGGGTGGCCTTTGCGAAAAGCTTACGGCCTACTTCGAAGGCGATCTTGCCATCATTGATACCCTGCCAACCGCCACGGCGGGCACCCCTTTCCAGCGCGAGGTGTGGCAGGCGCTGCGTAATATTCCCTGCGGGCAGGTGATGCACTACGGTCAACTGGCAGAGCAGCTTGGCCGTGCCGGTGCGGCGCGCGCCGTCGGTGCGGCAAATGGATCTAACCCCGTCAGCATTGTGGTGCCTTGCCATCGCGTGATTGGACGTAACGGCACCCTGACCGGCTATGCCGGAGGCGTTCAGCGCAAAGAGTGGCTGCTGCGTCACGAAGGGTATTTTCTGCTGTAATTCCCAGGCTATTTGTGCCTATTTTTCTCCCCCTTAGGCTAATAATCCTTAATCAATCTGTGGAATTTCAAGGAGATGGCAATACGCTGCCCTCTCTTGCCTTTATTGAAGGATTGCCAGGCTTACGTCCTTACCAAAAAGATGTTAAAATTGACCAATATCAATTAAGGCTTGAGCAAACCTATGATCCCGGAAAAGCGAATTATACGACGCATTCAGTCTGGCGGTTGTGCTATCCATTGCCAGGATTGCAGCATCAGCCAGCTCTGTATCCCGTTTACCCTGAATGAGCATGAACTCGATCAGCTTGACAACATTATCGAGCGCAAAAAGCCTATTCAGAAAGGGCAGACGCTATTTAAGGCGGGAGACGAACTGAAATCGCTCTATGCTATCCGTTCTGGCACCATCAAAAGCTACACCATTACCGAACAGGGCGACGAGCAGATCACCGGCTTCCATCTGGCAGGCGATTTAGTCGGCTTTGACGCCATCGGCAGTGGCCATCACCCGAGCTTTGCTCAGGCGCTGGAAACCTCTATGGTCTGCGAAATCCCGTTTGAAACGCTGGACGATCTGTCCGGTAAGATGCCGAACCTGCGCCAGCAGATGATGCGTCTGATGAGCGGTGAGATCAAAGGCGACCAGGATATGATCCTGCTGCTTTCCAAAAAGAATGCGGAAGAGCGTCTGGCCGCGTTTATCTACAACCTCTCCCGCCGTTTCGCGGAACGCGGATTCTCTCCGCGCGAGTTCCGTCTGACCATGACGCGTGGCGATATTGGTAACTATCTGGGCCTGACCGTGGAAACCATCAGTCGTCTGCTGGGTCGTTTCCAGAAGAGCGGAATGCTGGCGGTTAAAGGTAAGTACATCACCATCGAAAACGGTGAAGCGCTGGCGATTCTGGCCGGTCACTCCCGCAACGTGGCATAACCCGCCCGGATAACGAATGCCAGGTCGATAAATTTTCATGATTTATTGATCTGGCAAAAACTTCCCCCCTGTTTCATTCAAGATATATAGGTTACTCTTTTACTTACAGACTGTGGTGACAGTTGTAAGGAGACCTGTATGGCAAAGTATCAAAACATGCTGGTGGCTATCGATCCGAATCAGGACGATCAGCCAGCATTACGACGTGCTGTGTATTTACATCAACGGATTGGTGGCAAAATTAAAGCCTTTTTGCCGATTTATGACTTCTCATACGAGATGACCACCCTTCTGTCGCCTGACGAGCGTACCGCTATGCGTCAGGGAGTGATCAGCCAACGTACCGCGTGGCTCCGCGAGCAGGCGAAATATTACCTGGAAGCGGGCGTACCTATCGATATTAAAGTGGTCTGGCACAACCGCCCTTTCGAAGCCATTATTCAGGAAGTGGTGGCCGGTGGGCATGACCTGCTGCTGAAAATGGCGCACCAGCACGACAAACTGGAATCCGTGATTTTCACGCCGACCGACTGGCACCTGCTGCGCAAATGCCCTTGCCCGGTATGGATGGTGAAAGATCAGCCGTGGCCTGAGGGCGGGAAAGCGGTCGTGGCGGTCAATCTGGCCAGCGAAGAGGATTATCACAATTCGCTGAACGAGAAGCTGGTGAAGGAGACCCTTCAGCTTGCCGACCAGGTTAACCACACCGAAGTCCATCTGGTGGGAGCGTATCCGGTTACGCCAATCAATATCGCCATCGAGCTGCCTGAATTTGACCCGAGCGTGTATAACGACGCGATTCGCGGCCAGCATCTGCTGGCAATGAAAGCGTTGCGCCAGAAATTCAGCATCGATGAGAACATGACGCACGTAGAAAAAGGATTACCGGAGGAGGTTATTCCGGACCTGGCAGAGCATTTGCAGGCCGGGATTGTGGTGCTGGGCACCATTGGCCGCACCGGGATTTCTGCCGCGTTTCTGGGGAACACCGCCGAGCAGGTGATCGACCATCTGCGCTGCGACCTGCTGGTTATCAAGCCGGATCAGTATCAGACGCCGGTTGAACTGGACGATGAAGAAGACGATTGACCCAAAAAGAAAGCCCGCCGGTAACGGCGGGCTTTTTTTATTACGCTTCGCTCAACCGCTGGGCAGGTGCCTCGTCGCCGGCGTCCATCCAGGGCGCGTGAAGAACCATGCTCGGCAGCGCCAGCTTAATCTCCTGCTGATTCAGCCCTTCCAGAATACGGATATTGATCTCCTGCTGAATATCCATGTACTTGTTGTAATCCGCCGTATTAACGATATGGACCACCTCGAAGGTCAGACGATCGCGATCGAAGCCCAGGAAATGGGCGCGGTCAAACTTCGTTTCCCCGACGTCGGTAATGATCTGTTTAACCATCTCACCCACAGAACGCAGTTTATCCGGCGCCGTGTCGCTGGCGACGCCGAAGGTAAAGACGATTCGGCGCGTTTGCATTCGCTTATAGTTATGCAGCGTCTGTTGCAGCAGGATGGCGTTCCCGCAGACAATCTGCTCCCCGCTCAGGCTGCGGATACGGGTGGTTTTCAGACCGATGTGCTCGACCGTGCCGGCGACATCGTTAAACACCACAAAATCGCCAATTTCGAACGGCTTATCAAAACCGATGGAGAGCGAGGCGAACACGTCGCTCAGGATCGTTTGCACCGCGAGGGCGATTGCAATACCCCCTACCCCAAGGCTGGCAACCAGAGCAGTGATGTTGACGCCCGCGTTAGCAAGAATAGACAGCAGCATCACTGACCAGACAATGGCACGGAGGATGAGCCCCGTGATCACCAGCGTAACCGGGTTTTTATGGCTTCCCGGTGCCAGCATGACGTGACGAAGCCACGACACAACCCCCTGATCCATCCACAGCGCCACCTGAATGGCGAAGACCAGGAACCAGGCGTGGCTCACGGTGCCAAAGAGATGGTCCGGTAAGTCAACGAAGCGCAGGCTGAACAACAGCGCCACGACAAACAGCAGGACGCGGCTGGTGCGGTTAAGCATATCCGTTAGGATAAAGCGCATCCGGTTGGTGGTGGGATGTTTATCGCCCCAGGTGGTGATGCCTTTCTTCACGAAGGCGATCAGGCGCGTCAGCAGCCAGTATACCAGCAGCGTCACAATGACCACCGTGGCGACGCCAATCCAGAATGATGGCGTCATCATCAGCGCGATGATGTCGAAGCGGGACAGAAATTGCATTACACCTCCTCTTATTACACAAAGGGTAAAGTATAGACAGAGGAGAATGGCTGACCGCAGAAATAAGAAAACCGCCCCAGGGGGCGGTTTGTGAGGATGAAGCGAAATTAAAGCGATTTCAGAATCGCATCCACGCTGGCCTTGGCGTCGCCAAACAGCATGTGGGTGTTCTCTTTAAAGAACAGCGGGTTCTGCACGCCAGCGTAGCCGGTATTCATAGAGCGTTTGAAGACAATGACGTTCTGCGCCTTCCACACTTCCAGAACCGGCATGCCCGCAATCGGGCTGCGCGGATCGTCCTGCGCCGCCGGGTTAACGGTGTCGTTGGCGCCAATCACCAGGACGGTGTCGGTATCGGCGAAATCATCGTTGATCTCGTCCATTTCCAGCACGATGTCGTAAGGCACCTTCGCTTCCGCCAGTAGCACGTTCATGTGGCCTGGCAGACGCCCCGCCACCGGATGAATACCAAAGCGCACCTTGATACCGCGCGCGCGCAGTTTTTCCGTGATTTCCGCCACCGGATACTGCGCCTGCGCCACCGCCATGCCGTAGCCCGGGGTAATGATGACGGAATGCGAGTTCTTCAGCATCTCTGCGGTGTCTTCCGCGCTGATTTCACGGTGCTCACCCACTTCCTCATCAGAACCGGTTGATGAACCGTCAGAACCGAAGCCACCGGCGATGACGCTGATAAACGAACGGTTCATCGCCTTACACATGATGTAAGACAGGATCGCACCGGAAGAACCGACCAGCGCACCGGTGACAATCAGCAGGTCGTTGCTCAGCATAAAGCCTGCCGCCGCCGCTGCCCAACCAGAGTAGGAGTTCAGCATGGAAACGACCACCGGCATATCTGCCCCACCGATAGACGCCACCAGATGCCAGCCGAACGCCAGCGCGATAATGGTCATCACCAGTAACGCCAGCACCTGCAAGCCTACGCTTTCGGTGCGCACGAAGATCACCAGCAGCACAAAGGAAACGACCAGCGCCGCCAGGTTCAGCTTGTGGCGATTAGGCAGCATCAGCGGCTTAGACGAGATCTTCCCGCGCAGCTTGCCGAACGCCACAATCGACCCGGTGAAGGTCACTGCACCGATGAAGATGCCGAGGAACACTTCAGTCAGGTGAATGTTAACCAGAATCGGCTCCAGGCCCGGTTCGTGGTACAGGTAGCTGTTGAAGCCCACCAGCACCGCAGCCAGACCCACGAAGCTGTGCAGAATAGCAACCAGCTCCGGCATCTCGGTCATTTCAACGCGTTTCGCCAGACGAATACCAATCGCGCCGCCGATGATCATCGCCACCAGGATCCACGCCACGTTGCCGGTGTCCGGCCCGAAGATAGTGGCAATCAGCGCAATCGCCATCCCGGCGATACCAAAGTTATTTCCCTGCTGAGACGTTTCGTGTTTGGAAAGCCCCGCCAGACTGAAAATAAACAGGATTGCAGCAACAATGTATGCGGCTGTGACTAATCCTCCAGACATATGCTACCCCTTAGCCTTTACGAAACATTTTCAGCATGCGCTGAGTCACGGTGAAACCACCGAAAATATTGATACTGGCGATCAGCACCGCAATAAAGCTCAGGAAGCTGATCCAGCCGCCGTGACCAATTTGCAGCAATGCCCCAACCACGATAATCCCGGAGATGGCATTGGTGACCGACATCAGCGGCGTATGCAGCGCATGGGAGACGTTCCATACAACGTAGTAACCGACCACGCAGGAGAGCGCGAAGACGGTGAAGTGGCCAAGGAACTCTTTTGGCGCGACGTCCGCCAGCCAGCCAAACAGGATAATGACCAGCGCCATGATGGCGTATTTGCGCCACGGTGACGCAGGTTTTGCTGGCTCAACGGGCTCCGGCGCCGCTTTCGGGGCAGCCTGAGGCTGAGCAGAAACCTGAATCGGCGGTGCAGGCCAGGTGATTTCACCTTCACGCACCACGGTCACGCCGCGCACCACCACATCATCAAAATCAACGGTGATGTTGCCGTCTTTCTCTTTACAGAGCAGTTTCAGCAGGTTAACGAGGTTCGTGCCGTACAGTTGAGAGGACTGGGTTGGCAGACGACCTGGCAGGTCGGTATAGCCGATCACCTTCACGCCGTTCGCGGTCGTCGTCACCTGATTTGGCACGGTATATTCACAGTTACCGCCGTTTTGCGCCGCCAGATCGACAATCACGCTACCAGGCTGCATGGAGTCTACCATTTCACGGGTGATCAGCTTCGGTGCCGGTTTACCCGGAATAAGCGCGGTGGTGACAATAATGTCCACCTCTTTCGCCTGCGCCGCAAAAAGCGCCATTTCCGCTTTGATGAAGGCTTCAGACATGACCTTCGCGTAACCATCACCGCTGCCCGCTTCTTCCTTGAAGTCCAGTTCAAGGAACTCGGCGCCCATACTCTGCACCTGCTCCTTCACTTCCGGCCGGGTGTCAAACGCGCGGACGATAGCGCCCAGGCTGTTTGCCGCCCCTATAGCGGCAAGACCTGCCACACCGGCACCAATCACCATCACTTTTGCGGGTGGTACTTTACCTGCCGCCGTAATTTGACCGGTAAAGAAGCGACCAAACTCATGAGCAGCTTCGACAATGGCGCGATAGCCAGCAATGTTCGCCATAGAGCTCAGCGCATCCAGAGACTGCGCGCGCGAAATACGCGGCACGGAGTCCATTGCCATCACGGTGACGCCGCGTGCCGCCAGCTTCTCCATCAGCTCCGGGTTTTGGGCTGGCCAGACAAAGCTCACCAGCGTAGTGCCCGCGTTCAGCAGTTCAATTTCACTCTCTTCCGGTGCATTGACCTTCAGAATAATGGGTGATTGCCAGACTTCAGCACCGTCCACGACGTCCGCGCCAGCCTGAATAAAGGCCTCGTCATCGAAACTCGCCAGTTTGCCCGCGCCGCTTTCAATCGCGACGGTAAAACCCAGCTTAAGCAGTTGCTCCACCGTTTTCGGTGTTGCCGCTACGCGGGTTTCATTGGCTAACCGTTCTTTTGGTACCCCAATACGCATAGTTTTCCCTTCCATCGGTTTTTGATGATGGTTTGTCGATAATTGCCCGCGGTTTGTATCAATTTTCGCCAGCGTGATAGCGGCGGAGAATGATTAACCCCGGAAAATAAAACAGTAACAAACTTTCTATAACCTACTGAAAATAGCGCCCGCGATCTACCGCCAGAAAACACTATTTATTACTTTATCTGTGAAAAATAAGCGATCGGGGTCACTGACAGAGATATTTACCTTAAATTCGCCTTCAGGACCGATAAATCGCGCAAGCGAAGCGGTAAAAACATGATATAGCGCCATAAAAGAACAACTCATTAACAT
>NZ_JADBRA010000038.1:0-14798 GCF_014896205.1 Enterobacter cloacae complex sp. I2 | reverse complement strand
CATTAAATTAACTTGTAAAAGTCATATGCTTTATCAGTTTTGCTTGTCAAACGTCTGTTTTTTCCACATATCACTAAATGTTATCAAATCAGAACCTTTGGTGAGCACAGGCTGTGAAAAATGCCGCAGACAGCGACGGGTGTTAAATGCCATAATCGGGACCGTCTCAAATTAACAACAACACCAGTACATGGTTTGCGCAAGGCGAAGGATTATTTTTATGAAGCTTAAGAACACACTCCTGGCGTCCGCACTTCTTTCCGCGACCGCCCTGTCTGCGAATGCCGCGACAGAGTTAACGCCGGAGCAAGCGGCAGCGTTAAAACCTTTTGACCATACGGTCATTGTGGGTCGCTATAACTCCATTGGCGATGCCGTCGCCGCTGCATCAAAAGCCGCCGATAAAAACGGCGCTGCCTCGTTTTACGTTGTTGACCAGTCCGATCAGGGCAACAGCGGCAACCAGCGCGTGACCGTTGCGCTGTACAAAGAGAATGCCCCGAAAGCGGATGAACAGAAAAACCGCGTGATTAACGGCATTGTTGAACTGCCGAAAGATCAGGCCGTTCAGCTGGAACCGTATGATACCGTTACCGTTCAGGGCTTCTACCGCAGCCAGCCTGAAGTTAACGATGCCATCACCAAAGCCGCGCGAGAAAAAGGCGCTTACGCGTTCTACATCGTGCGTCAGGTAGATGCCAACCAGGGTGGAAACCAGCGCATCACCGCCTTCATCTATAAGCAAGATGCGAAAAAACGCGTGGTGCAAAGCCCGGATGCGATTCCAGCGGATTCAGACGCCGGTCGCGCTGCGTTAGCGAAAGGCGGTGAAGAAGCGAAGAAAGTGGAAATCCCGGGCGTAGCAACCTCTGCTGCACCAAGCGCTGAAGTGGGCCGTTTCTTTGAAACCCAATCCACGAAAGGCGGTCGTTATACCGTTACGTTGCCAGACGGCACGAAAATTGAAGAGCTGAACAAAGCCACCGCCGCGCAGATGGTGCCGTTCGACAGCGTCAAGTTTACTGGTAACTACGGCAACATGACGGAAATCTCCTATCAGGTGGCGAAGCGTGCCGCGAAGAAAGGTGCGAAGTACTACCACATCACCCGCCAGTGGCAGGAACGTGGTAACAACCTGACCATCAGCGCCGATCTGTACAAGTAACAAAACGGTTTCACAAAGGCGGCACACTGCCGCCTTTTTTGTTACTTTTTTTCTGATTTCTGCCCCACGTCATTGCATGCATCCGTCACACTCCGTAAAATCCCGCGCCTTAGTGTGATCCACCATTTTTATGCGCCTTAGCGAAATAATTATTCTGGGTTTGGACCTTTCATAACAGGAAGCCAATGGAAAAGAAACTTGGCCTGAGTGCTTTAACTGCACTTGTATTGAGCTCAATGCTGGGCGCGGGCGTATTCAGTTTGCCGCAGAACATGGCGGCCGTTGCCAGCCCTGCCGCATTACTGATTGGCTGGGGCATTACCGGTGTCGGGATTTTGCTGCTGGCGTTCGCCATGCTGCTGCTGACCCGTATTCGCCCGGATCTGGACGGCGGAATATTCACTTACGCCCGTGAAGGTTTCGGCGAGCTGATTGGCTTCTGCTCCGCCTGGGGTTACTGGCTGTGTGCGGTGATCGCCAACGTCTCCTATCTGGTTATCGTCTTCTCGGCGCTCAGTTTCTTTACCGATACGCCCGAGCTGCGCCTGTTTGGTGACGGCAATACCTGGCAATCCATCGTCGGCGCCTCGGTGCTGCTGTGGATCGTTCACTGGCTGATTTTGCGCGGTGTTCAGACCGCGGCCAGCATCAACCTGGTGGCGACGCTGGCCAAGCTGGTACCGCTTGGCCTGTTCGTCGTGCTGGCCTTCCTTGCCTTCCGTCTCGATGTGTTTACGCTCGATTTCAGCGGCATTGCGCTGGGCGTCCCCGTCTGGGAACAGGTAAAAAATACCATGCTGATCACCCTGTGGGTGTTCATCGGTGTTGAAGGGGCCGTCGTGGTCTCTGCCCGCGCGCGCAACAAGCGCGACGTGGGACGCGCCACGCTGCTGGCCGTCCTGGCGGCGCTGGGCGTTTATCTGCTGGTGACGCTGCTGTCGCTCGGCGTGGTGGCCCGCCCTGAACTGGCGGAAATGCGTAATCCGTCCATGGCCGGGCTGATGGTGAAGATGATGGGCCCCTGGGGTGACGTGATAATCGCGGCGGGTTTAATCGTCTCCGTCTGCGGCGCATACCTGAGCTGGACCATTATGGCCGCGGAAGTGCCGTTCCTGGCCGCCACGCATAAAGCGTTCCCGCGCCTCTTTGCCCGTCAGAACAAAAACAGCGCGCCATCGGCCTCGCTGTGGCTCACCAACATCAGCGTGCAGGTCTGTCTGGTGCTGATCTGGCTCACAGGTTCGGACTATAACACGCTGCTGACCATCGCCTCCGAGATGATTCTGGTACCCTATTTCTTAGTGGGTGCATATCTGTTAAAAATTGCGACCCGCCCGGCACACTATGCGGTCGGCGTCGGCGCCTGTATTTACGGTCTATGGTTGTTGTATGCTTCCGGCCCGATGCATCTGCTGCTGTCCGTGGTGCTTTACGCGCCGGGCCTGCTGGTGTTTATCTACGCTCGCCGTACGCATCAGCTTGATAACGCCCTTAAACGCCGCGAAATGGCATTGATAGGTCTGCTGTTAGTCGCTGCCGTGCCGGCAACGTGGATGTTAATGGGATAGCGCCGCCTGTCCCATTGTTCAACTGAAAAGGAGATTACGATGGGACACACGCAGCAACGCCCAATATTGATCACTGGCGCAGGCCGTCGCATCGGCCTCGCCCTCGCCCATCACTTTCTCAATCTTCGCCATCCGGTTATCGTCAGTTACCGAACGGAGTATCCCTCCATTGAAGGGCTTCGAAATGCAGGGGCGGTATGCATTCAGGCGGATTTCTCCACGGATGAAGGTATCCTCGCCTTTGCGGAAAACGTAAAATCCACCACCCACGGGCTGCGGGCGATTATTCATAACGCCAGCACCTGGCTTCCTGAAAAAGCCGGACATTCGCTCAGCGAAACGCTTGCCTGCATGATGCAGATCCACGTTAATGCCCCTTATCTGCTCAACCATGCCCTACAGGATCTGCTGCGCGGACACGGCCATGCCGCAGGCGACATTATCCATTTCACCGATTACGTGGTGGAGCGAGGAAGCGACAAACACATCGCCTACGCGGCCAGCAAAGCCGCCCTGGATAATATGACCCGCTCGTTTGCGCGCAAGCTGGCGCCCGAGGTGAAGGTCAACGCGATTGCCCCGGCGATGATTTTGTTCAACGAGGGCGATGATGCCGAGTATCGCCAGCAGGCGCTCAACAAGTCGCTGATGAAAATCGCGCCCGGCGAGAAAGAAGTGATCGACCTGATCGATTATCTGCTGACCAGCTGCTACGTCACGGGCCGAACGTTTGCCGTGGACGGTGGCCGTCCGCTGCGCTAGTGAAAGCGGCTCCAGAAGAATATGAGTACCCAGGCGCTGAGGCTCCAGCAGACCACCGCCCCGCCCAGCGCCACGGGCAGACGCAGAAACCCGGTGAAGTACCACAGCGACAGCAGATAGATAAAATACGGGATGATTGACCACATCCCGAAGACGATCGTGGCGCGCAGCGCCTCAATACCCCGCTCGGAGGCCACGATATAGTGTGCGATTAACGCAAACGTCGGGAACAGCGGGATCAGCCCGGCAATGTAATAGTTCTTCGTTTTAGCCAGCACCCCAATCAGTAACACCACCAGTGCACCCAGCGCGGCTTTTATCACCAGCCCCATGCTTTTCCCTTAACAATCAAATAACAATGCTACGCAGCATAACGGAACTCCGGCTAATTGAGAAAGATTAATGGAAGGTTAAGGTTGCGCGGTGTATGTTGACGTTTTTCGCGATAACAGACGTTGTATGAATAAGATTGTTTATGTTGAAGATGAACCCGAAGTGGGGCAATTGATCGCCGCTTATCTGGGTAAACATGATATGGACGTGGTTGTCGAGCCTCGTGGCGATCGCGCTGAGGACGTCGTCACCCGCGAAAATCCGGATCTGGTGCTGCTGGATATCATGCTACCCGGAAAAGATGGCATGACGCTCTGCCGGGACCTGCGCGCGAAGTGGGACGGCCCGATCGTGCTGCTGACCTCGCTGGACAGCGATATGAATCATATTCTGTCGCTTGAGATGGGTGCTAATGACTACATCCTCAAAACCACGCCCCCGGCGGTCCTGCTTGCCCGCTTACGCTTGCATCTGCGCCAGCGCGCCAGCGCCGAACGTGATGCGCCTGCGCCTTCTTTAACGCCGCATAAAGCGATGCGGTTCGGCACGCTTTCTGTCGACCCGGTTAACCGCCAGGTTACGCTTTCCGGTGAGCTGATTGCGCTCTCAACCGCAGATTTTGACCTGCTGTGGGAGCTGGCAACCCATGCCGGGCAAATTATGGACCGGGACGCGTTGCTGAAAAATTTGCGCGGCGTCAGTTACGACGGGATGGATCGCAGCGTTGACGTGGCGATTTCACGTCTGCGTAAGAAACTGCTGGATAGCGCTACTGAGCCCTACCGCATTAAAACCGTGCGCAACAAAGGCTACCTGTTTGCACCGCACGCCTGGGAAACCTGATGGTGCCCGGCGCATAAGACTTTTCTTGCTATTACAGCAAGATGTTGCATAATTGTACGCATGCACTTCTCCTTCTTCTTCAGGGCACATGCCAGCAGCAGCGACATAAACCAGGAACCGCTTCTGCCGCTTGCCCCAGTTCTTCTTAACCTTCAGAGCTTCTAAGCAGTGACACGCTTCTGACAGTGACGTTGCAAGCCGTACTTCTCCAAAAAAATCTTGATATGAGGATTTAAGCCTATGAAATATGTATAGCTACGATGATGTAGAGAACATTAAAACCAACCTTGAATGGATTGTTCATCAAACCACAGCCAGCCAAATGCTGCCTACCCGGCACGACCAAAAAGCCCTCTTTAATCTTCTGGAACTGATCCAGACCTATGAAGCGCTCCTTGAACTGATCGACGAACACGGTATTTCCGTCATTGATGAGGGTATCGCGGAAGGCCTATCGATTACCGAAAAGCTGATAGCTAAAGTGAAACGTCCGGGAGACGCCATTTAATTATTTTGCGCATTGCCATTACGATGTGTTTTTCCATCGTAATGGCAATGAAACGTTCGGACAATTCCTCAAGATTACACCGAAATGTTAAAACCTTTTCTCGATCAAAATTTAACCGACACTCTCCTTCCGTGAGAAAAAATCATAAAAAAAACCCTCACCTCCGTGAGGATTATATCATTGAAATGAAAGGGAATAATCTATACCCAAATAAAATAACGATCAATATCAATAAGTTACGATATTGATTAACTTGAAATCTCGTGCTAAACAAAATTACAGACTTATCATCCTAACCTGAGGGAAGCATAATGGCATGGCGCGTTTTAAGTTCTGTGATCTGTCCTAATACAGGCATTGTTTACTCCTGCATCGTTGGCCTTAAACTGATCAGATTAATTATCTGGTACGAAAGCGATATATATTTAGTGCCGGGAGACAGAATTCACCCTACGAAAAACGGCGTGTTCATTAATGGAGAATTTAGCCAGATATCACTTTATAACGTGTCACCCTACCGGGAAGCGCTATGGGAAGAGATAAAAAATAAAATGGCGTGCCCGTTTAATAAAGAAAGCGAAACAAAAACCTGTTCCTATTCAGTGCATTGTAACGCGCGAAAATGCCCGCACGGCTTTACCACTAATCCGTTAATAATAGGATTACGGCGTAATCATTAATATCGTTAACGAATAACCTATGCCTGCAATGCTCTGATTCGATAAGAAACCTTAATGAGTTGGAGCCCTTTCTTGTGCACACCCCTTACGTTCCAGAAAGCCCGCGCCTGGTATTATGCGCTGCTCCGCCGTGATGAATGTTGTCAGCAGGTGTAAACCCTGCTTTGATAGCGTTAATGATGGTGAACAGAAACGCTAGCGTTGCGTATCGGTGATATTTAATGAAAAAGCTGTTTGTACAGTTTTAGTGTGCAGAAAGTTCGCAACTCTTTGAAATCCTGATAAATAAATATATTTCAATGAGTTAGCTAAAAACGCTTAACGGACATCTACGGACGTGCACGGTCTTTTTTGTGCCCCTATCGATGTCCCTTCTTTCAAAATGCCCCCAAATCTGCCCCCAAAATCCCCCTCTCTTGCGTAGCTCCTTCCAGTTTCGCAACACACCGCTTCACGCATCTCTACCTGATCAGCATAATCGCCACGATTCCGCTTGTAAGACTTCACCATTAACCAGCGCACGCTACTTTTTCTCCCTGCCCTATACTTTCAGTCTGACTGACTGGAGGTTTCTATGTGTGGACGTTTTGCACAAGCCCAAACCCGTGAAGAATATCTGGCTTACCTGGCCGATGAAGCCGATCATGACATCGCTTATGACCCGGAACGTATTGGACGTTACAACGTCGCGCCCGGTACCAAAGTACTGCTGATGAGCGAACGCGACGAAAAACTACATCTCGATCCGGTGCTCTGGGGTTACGCGCCAGGATGGTGGGATAAAACGCCTCTGATCAACGCGCGCATCGAAACGGCGGCTTCCAGCCGAATGTTTAAACCGCTGTGGCAGCACGGCCGGGCGATCTGCTTCGCGGATGGATGGTTCGAATGGAAAAAGGAAGGTGATAAGAAACAGCCCTACTTCATACACCGTGCCGACGGTCAACCGATTTTTATGGCGGCGATCGGCAGCACACCGTTTGAGCGCGGCGATGATGCAGAAGGTTTTCTCATTGTGACATCGGAAGCAGATAATGGCCTGGTCGATATACACGATCGGCGGCCGCTGGTTCTGTCGCCAGAAGCTGCAAGAGAGTGGATGCGGCTGGACGTTGGAGGGAATAAAGCGTTAGAGATAGCTTCAGACGGTGCAGTGCCCGCCGATAAGTTCAACTGGCATGCGGTAACGCGTACAGTTGGAAATGTAAAAGACCAAGGGAGGAATTTGATAGAGCATATAACAATCAAATCTAATATCAGTTAGACCTGCACCTTTTAGCTAGTCTCACAATAGCGTATTTTTAAGAAAGAAATATGTTTGCCGCCATTGGACCACTGAGTACATTTATACGGTAGAACTCAACACGAACACCAGGACTTAACGTTTGGTTTTCGCTATTGTTTAATGCAGAGATGTGTAAGAAACATCTTTACGCCCATCCGATGGTATAATGAACCCCTTTTCACTCTTGCAGTCAAAACTTTTGACAACGCCTGTCATTTTAAGAGTCAAATAATTTCCTTTTGTGAAATCCAATTTTACTATACAGGAAAAATTTGGATTAGCTAATCTAATTTTCATAGCCTCCCAGATGGCTAAAATAAAACTTGCTAAATAGTTTAACGCGTGCCTTAATGATCTGGTTAGTTCGATGCAATGTGAATCTGACTTTTTCTAAGTAATCCTCATAACCAGGTGCTATCTCTGATATCCCTCCTCTTGAGTCCATACGTATGCCATTATGCGTTTCTTTTCATGAAGTTGTAATTTCTTAAGTGTTCAAGGGGAGTTTTTATGTCTTCAAAAATGATAGGTCTTGTTAAGTGGTTTAACGAAGATAAAGGTTTTGGTTTTATCTCCCCACTCGATGGAAGTAAAGATATCCTTGTTCACTCTTCTTCACTACAGGGAGAGACATTCAAAACTCTTTTTGAAGGACAAAAAGTGAAATTTGTTATCATTGCCGGTACTAAAGGTCCGACAGCTGCAAATGTTACGCTCTGCGATAAATAACCCCCTCAATGGCCGTTTAAGCTTATACGAATTAAAAAACAAGAAGAGTCATTTATCGTTTGCGAATATCATTACAACAGGCCAGCATATTTCAGCACCGTCAAGTTTGCTGACCGATGTGATGAAGTGCAGGACTGCTGCATGAAAAGTCTGAAAGCAGAAGCTAACTGCTTATTAAATAATAAAGTGCGTAAGAGGTTAGGCAGCCTCCAAAAGCATCACATCTTATTTATTGTATGAGTTTTTTAGTAACGTTCAGGGGCTTTGAACAAAGCATTACAGTAAGGGCATACTAATTGAGATCCCTTTTGTACACGATTGTAACTATGCTCCGAATCTTTTGAGCAGTTTGGACAAGGGCATTTGACTAAATAATTTCGGCGGAATTGATTGTTTTTACGTGCAGACACAGGCTTCTCCAGTTCAAATGGGCTACTACAGTACACGCTAAGGCAGGATATTGCTTGTTTTAATTTCGAAAAACAAACAATACATAGAAAAAAGCAACACTTACCGAACAGCCACGACCGCTAAATTCGTTTGGATACATGGTGATATATGAAAAAAGTAATCATTTTCTTTAATGGTAAACCAAGTAAGGTTGTCACTGTGCTTAAAGGCGTAACATCAATACTCGAACAGTACCCTGGTGGAGAAGAGATCAATCTTCAGATAATGTCAGCCGGTTTCCCCTCTTTAACAGGGGACCATGAAGTTGTCTATGTTGCATCAGATCGAGAGCTAACCTCTCAGGAAATTTTTGATGCGGCACGAAAGTATCTATAAGCTTCGGTGTTTTTTACCAACATCGCGGAAGATATTGAACAAGAAGCATTATAAAAATAATTAGAAATCATCAGCATTGCCTACCTGGTGTAGGCTTTTTTTTATATAGCAGACGATACATTTCTTTAATGTTAAACAATACACATTGTCGCTATTTTAACTAACATACCGTTCACATGGCCTGAACCTACCCATGAGATTTCTATGAAAATCATAAGTTATACGGTGTTGCTAATGTTCGAAAGCAAGCCCTTCAATCAAATGGATAACTCCTTGATTGTAGATTTCTTACGTAGTCGCCAATATTTGGAAAAATCTGGTAGTGGAGTGAGATTTCCTCAAAACACCTACATCGGAATTGAAAAACAAATGGTTTTAGATTGGGAGTCTGAAAAAGACGGCGCAGCCAAGTTAAAACAGCGACTTTATGGCATTCTTCGTAGGATTAAAAATTTAGAGCATACGCCTATGGTCATTTTTTTGATGATATCACCAGAAGAAAAAACCCTTACATTTGTGCCCAGAATCAAAGGTAAAAAATGAAATAAATGGTGAGGTAGTTTCAAGGATATGGCCAGACTTTTGCGAATTCGCTGATATTTAAGGACTCTCAATTTTGTATGTATATTTTCATCCCTCGGGTAATTGCTCATTATGAATTTTGTCCAGCCGATCATAATAACCTGAGTAAGCTAGTTTGATGCTGGATAGCCAGCCGCCGCACTCATTACATTCTATGTAGTACGGCATTTAATACCATCCTAACTTAAGTCACATATTTTTAACTGTTTGGAATTTTTTTTGATTCACACAGTCTAAAAAATAAAATCATATAAGGGTCATTTATGATAACGCTCATAATCTCTACTATCGTCGTAATAGTTCTGGCATTGATGATATTCTGTCTGGTTAAAGTTGGGATCTGCACATCTAATAATCCTGATGATCTATAATCATTTACGTTTCGCTGATTCCCTTGAGGGCTGGGAATTTCTTATACAAAGTACATACGGCCACATCATAGATAATTGCCACCTGCTTTCTGTCCACGCCGTTTGAAATCAGCCTGCCAGCCTGCGCCCATTGCTCAGGGGTTAACTTCGGCCGTCTTCCGCCTATGCGCCCTTTCTCCCGGGCTGCCGCCAGTCCTGCCCTGGTACGTTCCACGATTAACTCCCTCTCCATCTCGGCCAGGGCTGACATGATGTGAAAAATGAATCGCCCCATTGGACTGGAAGTGTCGATGCTGTCCGTAAGGCTTTTAAAATGGATGCCGCGCTGCCGGAGTTCGTCTACCAGCAGTACCAGGTTCCGCATGCTTCGACCGAGACGATCCAGCTTCCACACCACCAGCGTATCGCCCTCACTCAGCGTTCGAAGAAGCTTTTTAAGCGCTGGCCGGTTCGCTACCATCCCGCTCATTTTTTCCTCAAAAACCTGTTCACATCCTGCGCGTTCGAGAGCTTGTCGCTGAAGATCTGTGTTTTGGTCATTTGTTGACACCCTTACGTAGCCAATTTGCATGTTTTTCACCCAATATTTTCTGCAAAAAAATCAGGTGAAGTTATCGGCATGGCTGCCACAGGGCAATCTATAAAACGTCGGTTTGGGAGAGAGCAACACAGCCAATTTTGGAAGCATCGAAATTGGTGCCAAAAAACCTTCTTCTGCAAGCTTTGTGGATTTCCATTTCCTTGGCACTAACGACTATGACGCGCGCATACTGTGCGGTGGTAATTCTAATGGTGCTATGGGGAAAGGTGACTTCACATTTTACGCTGGGAAGTACGTTTTTATCGGTGATAGTTTTGAGTTTCGTAACCCTATTACCTGTCAGAATAGCATCAGCGCATCTGCAAAAATTGCGACTACTTCTGATATGGAATGCAAAACTAAAATCGCTGTATTGGCTCCAGCTGACAATCAAAATGCACATGTATGGTTTTATGGTACAGGTGGGGCGTCCAGAGGAGTAATTTATTCCGGCCAAACAGGGATTATTCAGATCCGCCCTGACAATAATGATAACGGCGGCTCCAACGGATACTCTTTTGCATTTGGGGCTGATGGCAAGTTCACCTGCGTTACGATGAATCAGACCTCAGATGAGCGGGTTAAATTCGACAAAGAGCCCGTCAGCGCAGCTCTGGATAAGATATGTTCCCTGACGGGCTACACGTTCGGCATTCAGCTCACAGGAACGGAGTCAGTACGAAGCGCAGGCATCATCGCCCAGGAACTGGAACAGGTTCTGCCCGTTGCTGTGAGTTCTGGCGGGACCGGCACTACGCCAGCAGGAGAGGAAATTAACGACCTTAAAACCGTGGACTACAGTGCTATGAGCGCCCTGTATGTTGAGGCCATCAAGGAGCTGGCCGAACGGTTAAAAATCATTGAAAAAGAACTGGCCGACCTTCGCGGCGCGACAGTTTTCTAACTCTCTTCATCACTTTGCAGACGCTGCTGTGAACGTTTGAAAATTGAATCCGTCGGCATATCCAGACGAACATCGATCCAGCTGTTCACCGGCACGTCCATCGGTTCCCCTTTTGTATTGACGATCTCCCCCCCATCGCTCAGCATGTATTTCTGCTTATACAGGCGGATAGTCAGTGCGCCGCTTTCAGTTTGCTCGGCTTCAACAACACCCAGCTCCCCCATGCCGCCAGGGTCCATTGGCGGCAGTAACTGCCATCCCTCTGACGCCAGGCCTGCCGAACCGGTGAGCACGTAAAGCCCAACATCAAGGCGGGAAAGGGTTATTCCCTCCGCCTCAGCGTTCGCCGTACCACAGCCGCACCAGACAAAGCCTGCTTCGTCGATATCAGTGCGCTGACATTCCTCCTGGCTTTTCACAATACGGGCTACTGGGGATGCAGCCTTAAGCGTTCCGTCGCTGGCTTTCGTGGTGTTCTGCGTTGAATAAAGGGTGTGCGTAGTAGAAAAGCCAACGTTAGTTAGCCCGGAAACAGTCCCGTTTCCCTGACGATACTTGAGACCCTGCGACGTAGAGGCTAACTGCCATGACGTGTAGCCACCCCCTGTTGCATCATGCCATCCCCGCAGCGTTAACATGCCGGTATAGACATCTGCACCACTTCCACCTCCCCAGGCATTCGCCCCCAGTTGGATGCCGAAAGACATGCCCAGCGGGTATTGAGTAATCAAATCGTACGAAGCGAGTGACCTGTAATCGCGATGAACCTGAGCCATAACCGCAGCTCCGTTTATGTACGATGACACCGGGGCAAACTGGCTATCAACGTCTCGTTTAGCGCTGTTTCCCAAACCGAGGTTTGTGCGAGCGTCAGCGGCATTCGTTGCCCCGGTCCCGCCGTCCGAAACTCCAACCGCCCCATTGCTCCCTTTCTGGACCAGTTTACCGATCGACGGAATGGTTACACGAGCGCCGTTGATGGTAACGGTGATGTTCTGGTTTGCTGAGGTGGTGGCGAACGTCTCCCAGGCGCCGATGTTCTCGTCATACTCGTTGATGAGCTGAGACATGCTCTGCGCCAGGCCGTCGACAGAGAGACTATCAGTAACCAGTATGCCGTACTTCTGGCCGCTCAACGCCGGAGACGCGGCAGGCGTAACCGTCAGTGATGTCGCACTGTTGATGGCGGTGATCTGAAACATCTGAACCGGGTTAGAAAGAACAAACAACGCCTGGCCAACCCGAATCTGGCTGGCCGGTGCCGTCCAGTTCGTGCCGTTGCCGGTTGCGGTGTTTCCGTTAACTGCGATGGTGCCAGTGTTATAAAGCATGGAGTGCCTCACGATAATAACGATCGTTTAAAGTGATCAATGCTGTAAAATTGATCGCTTATATCAATCTGACTATTTTTTAGACTCTAATAAAATGGGGATTCCCGTATAAACAGGATTGTTGAAATGAAAATTTTATTTGCCGTCGCTTTTTTGCTTCTGGTTGGATGCGCTGATAAACACACAGACTACAAATTCAAAATGGATTATCCGGTGGAAGCAGCACGTTTATCGCTGGGTGGAGATATTCATGTGAATATCGACTGTGCCACGCGAGAAATGGTTGTTCTTTCCGATAGTAGTAATGGAATTTTTAGCCGCCATGTTCATAAGCGGCTTAGTAATATTTGCTATAAAAAGACTGATAAACTCGACGTGGTCTACAGATTTAATACAAAGAAAGGTGTAAGGCAAAGTATGATTTCTACGCAATATCCTCGCGTACCACCTGAATCAAATGCCTACAAATTGAGCGAGGGGAATTCTTAAACCCCGACTCTGTAATGTCTGGCTCCAGTTACGCTGGTTCTGAGCGATATATCTGCCCTGCAACTGTGAGCCAGTCCATTTGAGCATCAATCCTGAATAACCCACTACAGTACCGTCATCGCTGAGATTTCCTGGACAGTTGTTTAACAAAATCCATGGGGTGTAGCTGAGACTTACTGAGAAGGTATTGTTCTGTAAATCATAGTTTGCCGGCACATCATAAAACCCAACGACTCGTGGCATTTTTGATGCTGAAGCTGCACTCCAAATCAGATTTCCCGAACTATCGAACACATCCAGATAGCCACTCTCCATACCTATATTACGTGCAGTTCGGATCATGCTTCCGGCATTCTCTTCAATCAAATCGGCGCCGAGTAACCCATATTTATTTGCGTTAAGCTTTAACCATCTTAATGTACCGTCCTTACGAAATGCCTGTGGAAGATCTCCTAAAGTGCTGCCATTGCCAAATGGACTATCTATGAGGTAATAACCCTTATTCTCCACTGCACCAAGTGTACGTTGATCGCGAAATATCGTGGACCTGTTTTGCGAGTCCACGAGGAGCTTTCCGGCACTGTTATAGATTTCGAAACCGCTCATTGGAAATTATAAACCTCCATATTCAGAGTATTTGCTGGGCTACCTCCACCTGGTAAATAAAGCACTGTGAAGCCTCCATTATAAGCGCGGCAGTAGTATTCATTCGCAAGCGCACCAGTCGATATGTTCGATATGAATGTTCCATCCTGTGTAACTCCTGCAAAGGAAACATTTTTAGACGTTTCCCCGGCAGAGAATGTTACAGAGGTGCTTCCAATATAACGGATTGCATAATCACTTAAATCAACGGCAATGCGACCATCGCCGTCCCAACATTGCAAGCCCTGTGGCATTACCATAACCCCATTCTGACACGTAGCACCTTATTGC
Source organism: Enterobacter cloacae complex sp. I2 (assembly GCF_014896205.1). Lineage (NCBI taxonomy): Bacteria > Pseudomonadati > Pseudomonadota > Gammaproteobacteria > Enterobacterales > Enterobacteriaceae > Enterobacter > Enterobacter cloacae complex sp. I2. The sequence continues at coordinate 946 of NZ_JADBRA010000038.1, read as the reverse complement.
TGTCGTAGATACGAATGAGAGTGCTGGATATCAGCATTCTCCCGCCCCCGGCCACGCCGTTGATTTCGAACGTTCCCCCTTTATCAAGCTTCCACCCAGCAGAACCAGCCACATAATTATTGGACTGGATGTAGTTGCCAATCTTGGCGTTCTCGATGGTGCCGTCCTGAATGAAGCTGGCCCGGATGAATGTCTGCCCGTTCTGGATCACGAACGGCAAAGCTACGCTGTTACCGGCAGCTGTGGTGACTGCGAAGCGGTCAGCCAGGAAGATGACCTGCGACTGCATGCCGGACGGCGTATTCTCCACGCCTATCCCCATCCCTGCGGCATAGTACTGACCGTTGCTGGATAACCCGACCTTGATGCTGTACATCGCCTTCAGGTCTCCATTGACGTTCGCAATGGCCTGCGCGTTGGTGGTGATGGCTGAAGTGTGCCCGTTGACGGTTGCCGTGATGCTGTTTACCTGCGTGGCCATAGCCTGCTGGTAATCGGAGAACGTCTGGTTCAGGCTGTTGATGGATGCCTTGTTGCCGTTCACGTCAGTCTGCAAACTCAGCAGCGAACGCGCCGTTGCCTCCTTCTCGTTGACGATCACCTCATCAATGCGGTCCAGCTGAGCGCTGTTACCGGCGACGGATGCAGACAGCGTTTTGCGCGCGGCCACCTGAGCCAGATTGCCCTGAATAATCGCGATGGCGGAGTTCTTCACTCCTCCCGCCATGCCGTCCATAGACACGCTGATGTTATCGATTCGCTGACCCAGCGCGGTATCAGCGGTCGCAACGGTCTGTTCAAGCTCGTTCAGAGAAGAAGACACATCTCCGACCGTGCTCGTCAGGTTTGTAACGCTGGTCTGAACCTTCCGGATATCCTGGGCGTTTTTGGCGATCTCCTGCGCCTGTTGCGCCAGTTCGTCGTTGGCCTGTTTGATATCGTCAGC
>NZ_JADBRA010000037.1:0-18678 GCF_014896205.1 Enterobacter cloacae complex sp. I2 | reverse complement strand
TTCAGTCGGTTAGAATACCTGCCTGTCACGCAGGGGGTCGCGGGTTCGAGTCCCGTCCGTTCCGCCACTTATTAAGACATTAAGCCTGCCCTCCCGGCAGGCTTAATGGCAAAAAACTTTAGGGGCGTAGCTCAGTTGGTAGAGCACCGGTCTCCAAAACCGGGTGTCGCGAGTTCGAGTCTCTCCGCCCCTGCCATATAGAATCCTTTGCTTCGGCAAAGGATTTTTTTTTGCCTGCAAAACGGCTGAAATCCCTTCTGAAGACTAAGCAGCCTGCGTCTCCGCAGGCTTTTGCGTTAATCCAGTATGCTGGTTTTTAACAGATCTTTTATCTGCGATTGCTTGTCGCTGTTTTGCAGCCAAATGGCATACAGCGGCCTGGAGAGCGTCGTCGAATCGGTAACAACATGGAGTGCAGATTTATTATCAGCCCAGCGAACAGGTAGCCACGTGCAACCCTTCAGTGCGGGAAGTTGCTGGCAGGCGATCTCCGCAGAGCTTGTCGTGAGCTGCGGGATATCATCGCTGGCAATTAACCCCGTCTCGTGCTGCTGAAAGTCAGGTCCCCATTCCAGGCGTAAATAATTAAGGTCGGCCTTCATCATTGCAGGCTCCGATGCATAGAGCGCCAGACTGAACTGCCCAACAATCTGGCTGCTAAATTCGTCCATCTTGGGGGCTTCTGTGGTGATCAGCAGATCCAGCTGACGTTCGTGGAGTTGCTTAACCAGCGACTGACGTTGCGCAATCCTCGCCTCAAATTGCAGATGATTATGTGTACGATATAGCCGCATAAGCCACTGGCTGAGCATGCATTCCCACAGTGATGCGCTGGCACCGATAGAGAATTCATTGTGCCGGGAGGTGTGCGCAACCTCCTTTCGCGCCGCCTGCCAGGTATTCATCAAGGTTTCTGCATACGGCAGCAGTTTTTCACCGGCTGGCGTTAAGCGGATATTGTTGCGATGACGGGTAAAAAGGTTCACACCCAGTTGATTTTCCAGTTGTCGAATACGAAAACTGACTGCTGACTGCGTCAGGTAGAGGGCTTCAGCTGCTCGCCCAAAGTGTCGCGTTCTGCTCACTTCAAGGAAAGTTTTTAGCAATTCCGTATCCACATCTTTCTCCACAAAATTATTTGTCGTTATGATTTAAATGTTTTGTTTTACACTCTGTCAAGCGTAACTAATACTCCGCGCCATAAATAGCTCGGCCAAAGAATTAGGAGCGTGTAGGATGGCGGAAAGCTTTACGACGACTAATCGTTTTTTCGACAATAAACATTATCCGCGCGGGTTCTCTCGTCACGGCGATTTCACTATCAAAGAAGCTCAACTTCTTGAGCGCCATGGTTACGCCTTCAACGAGCTGGATCTGGGTAAACGTGAACCGGCAACCGAAGATGAAAAACAGTTTGTCTCTGTTTGCCGCGGTGAGCGTGAGCCGCAGTCTGATGCAGAACGTGTATGGATCAAGTATATGGCTCGCATTAAGCGTCCTAAGCGTTTCCATACGCTGTCTGGCGGTAAGCCGCAGATGGAAGGTGCAGAAGACTACACCGAGTCTGACGATTAAGAAGAGAAGGGGCTACGGCCCCTTTTTTTACGCCAGCATTTTTTGCAGATGCAGCAGCAGTCGATCGATCGCACGGTAGCTTAATGCCTCCTGCAAATGTCGCCTCTCAATTCCGGGGCAGCCTTCTACGTCGGCGACGGTGCGCGCGACCTTCAACAAACGCTGCCACGCGCGAATGGATAGTCCAAACCGCGTCAGCGTCTCTTCCAGCCAGCCTGCATCTTCGGCATTAAGAGAACAAAACTGTCGGATCCCGGCGTTATCCAGCCGGGCATTCAGCCTGTTCTGTCGAGCATACTGCCGCGCCTGTGCTGCAATAACCCGTTCGCGTACCGCTGCTGAGCTTTCGCCTCTAATACCGCTTTGCCTCAACAGACCGGGCGGTGGCAGGGGGATCTCCAGAGATAAATCAAAACGGTCGAGAAAGGGCCCGGACAGCTTACTCAGATAGCGCAGCGTCTGCTCCGGCGTACAGCGGTTATGGTTTCCCTGATAATGGCCCGTTGGGCTAGGGTTCATCGCGGCGACCAGCTGAAACTGCGCAGGGTAGCTTATTTTGGCGCGTGTACGAGAGAGATGGATCTCGCCGGATTCAATGGGCTCCCGCAATGCATCCAGCACGCGCCGTTCAAACTCAGGCAGTTCATCCAGGAACAGAATGCCGTTGTGCGCCAGAGATATTTCACCCGGTCCGGGAATCGACCCTCCGCCCACCATCGCGGTAAGAGACGCACTGTGGTGCGGCGAGCGGAAAGGGCGGCGGCGCCACTGTTTATGCAACGACGTAGAACTGACCAGGCTAAATATCGCGGCGCTTTCCAGCGCTTCGTGATTATTGAGGGGTGGCAGGAGGCCGTTCAACCTGCTCGCCAGCATCGTTTTCCCCGTGCCCGGCGGACCTATCAGTAACAGGTTATGCCCGCCCGCGGCAGTGATCTCCAACGCCCGCTTCCCCTGGTCCTGCCCCATAATATCGCTGAGATCCTCAGTTGAATCTGGCGCCACCTCCTCCTTCTCCTGCGGTTCGGCAAGCTCGTGTCGGCCTTCCAGCCAGGCGCAAACCTCCTGCAAATGTCCCGCTATCAGGCACCCCTTTTCGGCGATAAGGCTTACTTCAGAGGCGTTTTCATTAGCTACAATGATTTGTCTTCCCGCACGTATGGCTTCAAGCGCACCCGATATTGCACCGGGAACGCCCCTTAACGCGCCTGTAAGCGCTAATTCACCCACGAACTCGCACGAGCTTAGCCCTGTCGTGTTGAGCTGTTCAGAAGCCGCGAGAAGCGCTATAGCAATAGGTAAATCATATCGCCCACCCTCCTTTGGCAAATCGGCGGGCGCCAGGTTGATGGTGATCTTCTTCGCGGGAAAAGCATAACCGCTATTGATAATGGCGCTGCGCACGCGATCCCTCGCCTCTTTAACGGTGGTTTCCGGTAAGCCGACCAGCGTCAATCCGGGCAGCCCATTGCTTAAATGAACCTCTACAGAGATGAGCGGTGCCTTCACTCCGATAGCCGCGCGTGTATAAACAACTGACAGTGACATAAGCCCTCCTTGGCGGTGACTATGCCAGTCTCGTGTTTTTCTGTTTAGCGTTGAATCGCTGATTTACGACGCGCGTTCCTGCCTTTTAGCAGCAAAATGTAAACGTTACATGCTGGCGGAAGCCGCCTCGCAAAAAAGAAATCATGCGCGCCCTGCCTGAAGAAACAGGAAAAAAAATGAAAAATCTTCATTTCTATTTTTTCCCTTTATAAAACAATGGTTTTTAAAGAAATAGTTCGCATGCTAAAGAAATGGGTCATAAAAAAATCTTGTGTCAGATGAAATAACTGTGGTAACTCTTTAGGTATTCCTTCGAACAAGATGCAAAAAGAACTGAAAATGACAGCCCTTCTACGAGTGATTAGCCTGGTCGTGATTAGCGTGGTGGTGATTATTATCCCACCGTGCGGGGCTGCACTTGGACGAGGAAAGGCTTAAGAATCAAGCCTTAACGAACTAAGACCCCCGCACCGAAAGGTCCGGGGGTTTTTTTATGACTAAAAAACTTAAATGAGGAGCAGAGAATGACGACTAGCACAAAATTCTGTTTCTCCAGATTTATGACGGGGAACTGACTATGAATGGGGCACAATGGGTAGTACATGCGTTGCGCGCGCAGGGAGTTGAAACCGTATTCGGTTATCCGGGTGGCGCAATTATGCCGATTTACGATGCACTGTATGACGGCGGCGTGGAACACCTGTTGTGCCGGCACGAGCAGGGCGCAGCGATGGCCGCCATCGGCTATGCCCGCGCGACCGGTAAAACCGGCGTCTGTATGGCAACCTCGGGTCCTGGCGCAACGAACCTGATTACCGGCCTGGCTGACGCACTGCTCGATTCCGTTCCCGTGGTGGCGATCACCGGCCAGGTGGCCTCACCGTTCATCGGCACCGATGCCTTCCAGGAAGTGGACGTGCTTGGTTTATCGCTGGCCTGTACTAAACACAGCTTCCTCGTTCAGTCCCTCGAAGAGCTGCCGCGCGTGATGGCCGAAGCGTTCGAGGTTGCCAGCTCTGGCCGTCCTGGCCCGGTTCTGGTGGATATCCCGAAAGATATCCAGGTTGCACCTGGCGATCTGGAGCCGCATTTCTCCACCGTGAAAAGCGACGATGCGTTTCCGCATGCAGACGTTGAAGAGGCGCGTCAGATGATGGCGCAGGCGAAGCAGCCGATGCTGTACGTCGGCGGCGGGGTGGGTATGGCGCAGGCTGTTCCGGCGCTTCGCGCGTTCATTTCGACCACGCAAATGCCCGCCACCTGCACCCTGAAAGGCCTGGGCGCAGTCGACGCGGACTACCCGTATTACCTCGGCATGCTGGGAATGCACGGTACTAAAGCGGCAAACCTGGCGGTGCAGGAGTGCGACTTGCTTATCGTCGCAGGCGCCCGTTTCGACGACCGCGTCACCGGCAAGCTGAATACCTTCGCGCCGAATGCCAAAGTGATTCATATGGATATCGATCCGGCGGAGATGAACAAACTGCGTCAGGCGCACGTGGCGTTGCAGGGCGATCTCAACGCGCTGTTACCGGCGCTGGAGCAGCCGCTGGATATCAACGCATGGCGTCAGCACACCGCAGACATGCGCGCTGAGCATGCCTGGCGTTACGATCACCCAGGCGATGCCATCTACGCGCCGCTGCTGTTGAAGCAGTTGTCCGACCGTAAACCCGCCGACAGCGTGGTGACGACGGATGTGGGCCAGCATCAGATGTGGTCAGCCCAGCACATGACCTACACTCGCCCGGAGAACTTCATCACCTCCAGCGGCTTAGGCACGATGGGCTTTGGCCTGCCGGCAGCCGTAGGTGCACAGGTGGCCCGCCCGAACGATACCGTTATCTGTATCTCCGGTGACGGCTCCTTCATGATGAACGTTCAGGAGCTCGGCACCGTGAAGCGCAAGCAGTTACCGCTGAAGATCGTGTTGCTCGATAACCAGCGTTTAGGGATGGTTCGCCAGTGGCAGCAGCTGTTCTTCCAGGAGCGTTACAGCGAGACAACCCTGACCGATAACCCCGATTTCCTCACCCTGGCCAGCGCCTTCGGCATTCCTGGCCAGCACATCACCCGTAAAGACCAGGTTGAAGCGGCACTCGACACCATGCTGTCAAGCGAAGGGCCATACCTGCTTCATGTCTCAATCGACGAGCTTGAGAATGTCTGGCCGTTGGTACCGCCCGGTGCCAGTAACTCACAAATGCTGGAGAAATTATCATGATGCAACATCAGGTCGCCGTGCAGGCTCGCTTCAACCCGGAAACGTTAGAACGCGTATTGCGCGTGGTCCGTCACCGTGGCTTTCAGATTTGCTCTATGAATATGGAAACGGCCACAGACGCGCAGAACATCAGTATCGAATTAACCGTTGCCAGCCCGCGGCCGGTCGACTTACTGTTTAGTCAGTTATCAAAGCTGGTAGACGTTGCCCATGTTGCCATCTGCCAGAGCACAACCACATCACAACAAATCCGCGCTTAAGCGTGACAGGACGAAAAAATGACGACAAAAAAAGCTGATTACATTTGGTTCAATGGGGAGATGGTTCGCTGGGAAGACGCGAAAGTTCACGTGATGTCCCACGCGCTGCACTACGGTACCTCCGTGTTTGAAGGCATCCGTTGCTACGATTCTCACAAAGGGCCAGTGGTGTTCCGCCATCGCGAACACATGCAGCGTCTGCATGACTCAGCCAAAATTTATCGTTTCCCGGTCTCTCAAAGCGTTGATGAGCTGATGGAAGCCTGCCGCGAAGTGATTCGCCAGAATAAACTGACCAGCGCCTATATTCGTCCGCTGGTCTTCGTGGGTGATGTGGGCATGGGCGTGAACCCGCCGGCCGGTTACAACACCGATGTGATCATTGCTGCGTTCCCGTGGGGCGCCTACCTGGGCGCAGAAGCACTGGATCAGGGGATCGACGCAATGGTTTCTTCCTGGAACCGCGTGGCGCCAAACACCATCCCGACCGCCGCTAAAGCGGGCGGTAACTACCTCTCCTCACTGCTGGTCGGCAGCGAAGCGCGCCGCCACGGCTATCAGGAAGGCATCGCCCTCGACGTGAACGGCTACATCTCAGAAGGCGCGGGCGAAAACCTGTTTGAAGTAAAAGACGGCATTCTGTTTACCCCGCCGTTCACCTCTTCCGCGCTGCCGGGCATCACCCGCGACGCCATCATCAAGCTGGCGAAAGATCTGGGTATCGAAGTGCGTGAGCAGGTGCTGTCCCGCGAATCCCTCTACCTGGCAGACGAAGTGTTCATGTCCGGTACCGCGGCTGAAATCACGCCGGTTCGCAGCGTCGACGGTATCCAGGTGGGTGAAGGCCGCTGTGGTCCGGTGACCAAACGCATCCAGCAAGCCTTCTTCGGCCTCTTCACCGGCGAAACAGAAGACAAATACGGCTGGTTGGATCAGGTTAATCACTAAATATAAATGTGGGACGGCACGCACCGTCCCATTAAATAGTCAGACGGGAGTCAATAAAGCATGCCTAAGTATCGTTCAGCCACCACCACCCACGGCCGTAACATGGCGGGTGCCCGCGCATTGTGGCGCGCCACCGGAATGACCGACGCCGATTTCGGCAAGCCAATTATCGCCGTGGTGAACTCCTTCACCCAGTTTGTACCGGGCCACGTGCATCTGCGCGATCTCGGTAAGCTGGTTGCCGAGCAAATCGAAGCCTCCGGCGGCGTGGCGAAAGAGTTCAACACCATTGCGGTGGATGACGGTATCGCAATGGGCCACGGGGGAATGCTCTATTCACTGCCGTCGCGCGAGCTGATCGCCGACTCGGTGGAGTATATGGTCAACGCCCATTGCGCCGATGCGATGGTCTGTATCTCCAACTGCGACAAAATCACCCCGGGGATGCTGATGGCCTCCCTGCGCCTGAACATTCCGGTGATCTTCGTCTCCGGTGGTCCGATGGAGGCGGGTAAAACCAAGCTCTCCGACAAAATCATCAAGCTCGACCTGGTCGATGCGATGATCCAGGGCGCAGACCCGAAAGTCTCTGACGAGCAGAGCGATCAGGTGGAACGCTCCGCGTGCCCGACCTGCGGCTCCTGTTCCGGCATGTTCACGGCCAACTCCATGAACTGCCTGACCGAAGCGCTGGGCCTTTCCCAGCCCGGCAACGGCTCGCTGCTGGCGACCCACGCCGACCGTAAGCAGCTGTTCCTCAACGCCGGTAAACGTATCGTTGAGCTGACCAAACGCTACTACGAGCAGGACGATGCCAGCGCGCTGCCGCGCAATATCGCCAGTAAAGCGGCGTTCGAAAACGCCATGACGCTGGATATCGCCATGGGCGGCTCCACCAACACCGTTCTGCACCTGCTGGCCGCCGCGCAGGAAGCCGAAATCGACTTCACCATGAGCGACATCGACAAGCTCTCCCGCAAAGTGCCGCAGCTGTGTAAAGTCGCGCCGAGTACTCAGAAGTACCACATGGAAGACGTGCACCGTGCGGGTGGCGTCATCGGTATCCTGGGCGAGCTGGATCGCGCCGGGCTGCTGAACCGCGACGTGAAAAACGTCCTCGGCCTGACGCTGCCGGAATCGCTGGATCAATACGATGTAATGCTGACCAAAGACGACGCGGTGAAAAAGATGTTCCGCGCCGGTCCGGCGGGTATTCGCACCACCCAGGCGTTCTCGCAGGATTGCCGCTGGGACACGCTGGATGACGACCGCGCTGAAGGCTGCATCCGCTCGCTGGAGCACGCCTACAGCAAAGACGGTGGTCTGGCCGTGCTGTACGGTAACTTTGCGGAAAACGGCTGCATCGTGAAAACCGCAGGTGTGGACGACAGTATCCTGAAATTCACCGGTCCGGCGAAAGTGTACGAAAGCCAGGACGAGGCGGTAGAAGCTATCCTCGGCGGCAAAGTGGTGGAAGGCGACGTGGTTGTCATTCGCTACGAAGGGCCGAAAGGCGGTCCGGGCATGCAGGAGATGCTCTACCCGACCACCTTCCTGAAATCGATGGGCCTCGGTAAAGCCTGCGCGCTGATCACCGACGGCCGTTTCTCCGGCGGCACGTCTGGTCTCTCCATCGGCCACGTCTCCCCGGAAGCGGCAAGCGGCGGCAACATCGCGATCATCGAAGATGGCGACCTGATCGAAATCGACATTCCGAATCGCGGCATTCAGCTGAAGCTGAGCGACCAGGAGATTGCGGCCCGTCGTGAAGCGCAGGAAGCGCGCGGCGACAAAGCCTGGACGCCGAAAGATCGCCAGCGTGAAGTCTCCTTCGCCCTGCGCGCCTACGCGAGCCTTGCAACCAGTGCAGATAAAGGCGCGGTGCGCGATAAATCTAAACTTGGGGGCTAATGATGGCCGAATCACAACCCTTATCCGCCGCTCCTGAGGGGGCGGAATATCTGAGAGCGGTGCTACGCGCGCCGGTCTATGAAGCCGTGCAGGTCACGCCCCTGCAAAAAATGGAAAAACTCTCCTCGCGCCTCGACAACGTCATTCTGGTGAAGCGCGAAGACCGCCAGCCGGTGCACAGCTTTAAGCTGCGCGGTGCCTACGCGATGATGGCGGGGCTGACGGACGAGCAGAAAGCGCGCGGCGTCATTACCGCGTCGGCGGGCAACCACGCGCAGGGCGTGGCGTTCTCCTCGGCCCGTTTAGGGCTGAAGGCGCTGATCGTGATGCCGGTTGCCACCGCGGATATCAAAGTCGACGCGGTGCGCGGTTTTGGCGGGGAAGTGCTGCTCCACGGCGCGAACTTTGACGAAGCCAAAGCCAAAGCGATTGAGCTGGCGCAGCAGCAGGGCTTCACCTGGGTGCCGCCGTTCGACCACCCGATGGTGATTGCCGGGCAGGGCACGCTGGCGCTTGAGCTGTTGCAGCAGGATGCCCATCTCGACCGCGTCTTCGTCCCGGTGGGCGGCGGCGGGCTGGCGGCAGGCGTGGCGGTGCTGATCAAACAGCTAATGCCGCAGATCAAGGTGATTGCAGTTGAAGCGGAAGACTCTGCCTGCCTGAAGGCGGCGCTGGACGCCGGACATCCGGTGGATCTGCCGCGCGTCGGGCTGTTTGCCGAGGGCGTGGCGGTGAAGCGCATTGGCGATGAAACGTTCCGTCTGTGCCAGGAGTATCTGGACGATATCGTCACCGTCGACAGCGACGCCATCTGCGCGGCAATGAAAGATCTGTTCGAAGATGTACGTGCGGTGGCGGAGCCGTCCGGCGCGCTGGCGCTGGCGGGGATGAAAAAATACATCGCCCAGCACCACGTCCGCGGCGAGCGTCTGGCGCACGTGCTGTCGGGTGCCAACGTCAACTTCCATGGTCTGCGCTACGTTTCCGAGCGCTGCGAGCTGGGCGAACAGCGTGAAGCGCTGCTGGCGGTGACCATCCCGGAAGAGAAGGGCAGCTTCCTGAAGTTCTGCCAGCTGCTGGGCGGTCGTTCGGTAACGGAGTTCAACTACCGCTTTGCGGATGCGAAAGATGCCTGCATTTTTGTCGGCGTGCGTCTGAGCCGTGGCGTGGAGGAGCGTAAAGAGATCCTCAGCCTGCTGCATGAAGGCGGCTACAGCGTGGTCGATCTCTCCGACGATGAAATGGCGAAGCTGCACGTGCGCTATATGGTCGGCGGGCGTCCCTCGAAACCGCTCCAGGAACGCCTGTTCAGCTTCGAGTTCCCGGAATCACCGGGCGCGCTGCTCAAGTTCCTGCACACGCTGGGCACGCACTGGAACATCTCCCTGTTCCACTACCGTAGCCACGGCACCGACTATGGCCGCGTGCTGGCGGCGTTCGAGCTGGGCGAGCACGAGCCGGATTTCGAAACGCGCCTGAACGAGCTGGGCTATGAGTGCCATGACGAAACCCACAACCCGGCGTTCAGGTTCTTTCTGGCAGGCTAGTGGTTCGGCAATATCTTCCAGAACGCATCAATAAGCGGCTCATGCAGCCGCTTTTTTTGCGCACATACGCCAAGCTCAAACGGCGTTTTTTCGTCGCTGCGCTCCAGAATCATCACGCGGTTGCGCACCGGCTCCGGGCTGTTTTCCAGCACCACTTCCGGCAGCAGCGCCACGCCGCAGCCGAGCGCTACCATTGAGACCATCGCCTCATGTCCGCCCACCGTGGCGTAAATCGACGGGTTGCTGATCTTCTGGCGGCGGAACCACAGCTCAATGCGGCGGCGCACCGGGCCCTGATCGGCCATGATAAACGGCACCGTGGACCAGTCCGGTTTCTCAACAGATATCTGATTACGCACCGGGCAGGGCAGCGCCGGAGCAATCAGCACCACCGCCAGATTCTCCAGCATCGAGAACGCCACCGCGCCCGGCAGCGTTTCGGGCTTCCCGGCAATGGCCAGATCCGCTTCGCCCGTCACCACTTTTTCCATGGCGTCGGCGGCATCGCCGGTAGTGAGTTTAATTTCAACCGACGGATGCTCCGCGCGGAAGCGGTCAAGAATGGGAGGAAGATGGCTATAGGCTGCCGTTACGGAGCAGAAAATATGGAGTTCACCAGAGAGCGACGGCCCCTTCTGGTCGATGGTGTGCCGCAGCTGCTGGTATTGCAACAAGGTTTGCTGGGCAAAAACCCGTAGCTCTTCGCCCGCTTCCGTAAGGGTAACGGTACGGTTATCGCGCACGAAAAGCGGCTGGCCGAGGTCTTCCTCAAGGCGCTGGATCTGGCGCGAAAGCGTGGAGGGGCTGACGTGCATCGCCCGGGCGCTGCGGCCAAAGTGACGGCTTTCCGCCAGGTGCAGGAACATTTTTAGATCGCGTAAATCCACCGATTCCACTCCCTCTTTTTTCATTGCAAAAACTGCAATGTGATGTTGTGAATATATCAATTTCCGCAATAAATTTCCTGTTGTAATGTGGGTACATTCTCGCTGAAACGCGAACCGAACAATAAGACACACAACATCACGAGGTATCACCCATGGCTAACTACTTTAATACACTGAACTTGCGCCAGCAGCTGGCGCAGCTGGGCAAATGCCGCTTCATGGCGCGCGATGAATTTGCCGATGGCGCGAGCTACCTTCAGGGTAAAAAAGTGGTCATCGTCGGCTGTGGCGCACAGGGCCTGAACCAGGGCCTGAACATGCGTGACTCCGGACTGGATATCTCCTACGCCCTGCGTAAAGAAGCGATCGCTGAAAAGCGTGCTTCCTGGCGCAAAGCGACCGAAAACGGCTTTAAGGTGGGTACCTACGAAGAGCTGATCCCGCAGGCGGATCTGGTGGTGAACCTGACGCCGGACAAGCAGCACTCTGACGTTGTGCGTTCTGTACAGCCGCTGATGAAAGACGGCGCCGCGCTGGGTTACTCCCACGGCTTTAACATCGTTGAAGTGGGCGAGCAGATCCGTAAAGACATCACCGTAGTGATGGTGGCGCCGAAGTGCCCGGGTACGGAAGTGCGTGAAGAGTACAAGCGTGGTTTTGGCGTACCGACGCTTATCGCAGTTCACCCGGAAAACGATCCGAAAGGCGAAGGCATGGCGATTGCCAAAGCCTGGGCTGCGGCCACCGGCGGCCACCGTGCGGGCGTGCTGGAATCTTCCTTCGTTGCGGAAGTGAAATCTGACCTGATGGGCGAGCAGACCATTCTGTGCGGCATGCTCCAGGCCGGCTCTCTGCTGTGCTTCGACAAGCTGGTGGAAGAAGGTACCGATCCGGCCTACGCAGAAAAACTGATTCAGTTCGGCTGGGAAACCATCACCGAAGCGCTGAAGCAGGGCGGCATTACGCTGATGATGGACCGTCTGTCCAACCCGGCAAAACTGCGCGCGTTCGCACTCTCTGAACAGCTGAAAACCATCATGGCGCCGCTGTTCCAGAAACACATGGACGACATCATCTCCGGCGAGTTCTCTTCCGGCATGATGGCGGACTGGGCGAATGACGACAAAAAACTGCTGACCTGGCGCGAAGAGACCGGTAAAACCGCGTTCGAAACCGCACCGCAGTACGATGGCAAAATCACTGAGCAGGAGTACTTCGACAAAGGCGTACTGATGATCGCGATGGTGAAAGCAGGCGTTGAGCTGGCGTTCGAAACCATGGTGGATTCCGGCATCATCGAAGAGTCGGCGTACTATGAATCACTGCACGAACTGCCGCTGATTGCGAACACTATCGCCCGTAAGCGTCTGTACGAAATGAACGTGGTGATCTCCGATACCGCCGAGTACGGTAACTACCTGTTCTCTTACGCATGCGTGCCGCTGCTGAAAGAGTTCATGACCACCCTGCAAGCAGGCGATCTGGGCAAAGCGATTGCGGAAGGTGCGGTTGATAACGCGCAGCTGCGTGACGTAAACGAAGCGATTCGCAGCCATGAAATCGAGAAAGTGGGCCAGAAACTGCGCGGCTACATGACCGATATGAAACGCATCGCGGTAGCAGGCTAAATACGACGAATCGGGTGGCGCAAGCCACCCGAAGTGTTTCAGCTACGCAGTATCGCGCCGGGATATCCCAGCTGGCGCCACGCCTCATACACCACCACCGACACCGCATTCGACAGGTTCATGCTGCGGCTATCCGGCATCATCGGAATACGAATTTTTTGCTCGGCTGGCAGGGCATCCAGAATGGTGGCCGGCAGGCCTCGGGTTTCCGGACCAAACATCAGATAATCCCCGTCCTGATAGCTTACGGCGCTGTGCGCTGGCGTACCTTTGGTGGTCAGGGCGAACATGCGCTGCGGCTTCTCGGCGTCCAGAAACGCGGCGTAATCGTGATGACGAACGACGGCAGTAAACTCATGGTAGTCCAGCCCCGCGCGGCGCAGGCGTTTGTCGTCCCACGTGAAGCCCATCGGCTCAATGATGTGCAGACGAAAACCGGTGTTGGCGCACAGGCGGATGATATTGCCGGTATTGGGTGGGATTTCTGGTTCGAATAAGACGATGTTAAGCATGCTGCCCCCTTAATTGCGGGGGGCAGAATAGCAGAAAAGAGAGGGACTACGCGACGCCCGGTTCCTGTATACGGCAACGTAGCATTTTGTAGCAGGTCGCCGCCGCAGCCACCAGAGCGGGCACGCTGAGGATCATTAAAATACTGTCTGCCTGCCACTGCATGGAAAGAAGCTGGGCGCTGGTCATGGTACCCGCCACGCCACCGAAGCGGCCGATCCCCTGCATCCAGGCGATACCCGTCGCGCGGCACTCGGTAGGGTAAAAGGTAGCGGCCAAAGTTTGCATGCCTGACTGCGCGCCGTTCATCGCGATCCCCATCAGGAATATCAGCCCGCCAAACATGACGATATGGTTATGCTCAATGCCCAGTAAAAGAATAAGGCCCATCGTCAATACGAAACCACCCGCGACCACCTTATGCGCTTCCCAGCGGTCCATCATCCAGCCCGCGAGCAGAATGCCTGCGGTGCCGCCGAAGGTAAACAGGGAGGTCAGCCAGGCGGACTCCACCAGCGCATAGCCCATCCCCTGCATCAGCGTCGGCATCCAGCTAAGCAGGACGTAGTAAATGACCAGCCCCATAAAATAGGTGACCCACAGCATCAGGGTGCCGGGTAGCCAGGGCATGGAAAAAAGCTGCGCCACGCTCCCTTTTTTAGACGCCACCTTTTCTTCTGCCAGGAAAAAGCCCGTGACGCTATCGAGCGTGCTGCGGGCGAACCGGCTGGCGATGCGGCGAACCTGCGCGATGTCTTTCCCGCGCTGCACCAGAAACTTCACCGATTCCGGCAGCAGCAGCGCCAGCAGCACGGTTAAAATCAGCGGCGCAATCGCGCCGGTGAGCAGTACGCTTCGCCAGCCGTGGTGAGGGATAAGCCAGGAAGAGATCGCCCCGCCGCCCGCCGCACCCAGCGGAAAGCCGCAGTACATGGTATTGATCGCCATAGCGCGGCAGCGCTGAGGAGCAAACTCCGAGATCAGCGTGATGGCGTTAGGCATTGCAGCACCCAGCCCGAGGCCCGTCAGAAATCGCCACAGCGTCAGCGTATTCAGGCTTTGCGCCCAGGCCGTACCCAGGCTCGCCAGGCCGAAGAACAGACACGAAAAGACCAGCACGCGCTTGCGCCCCATGCGGTCCGATACCGGACCTGCAATAAGGGCCCCCAGCGACAGCCCCAGCAGCGCTGCACTCAGCACCGGCCCCAGATCCTGTTTATCTATTCCCCACTCCGCCGACAGCGTAGGCGCAATGTAACCCATCGCTGCGGTATCGAACCCATCGATCGCCAGCACCAGAAAGCCCAGCACAATAAGAAGCCAGTGAAACCCTGAAAAGGGACTTTCATCGATCACCTGCTGAATATCCACCCGACCTGAATACGTCATATGCGCCTCTCCGATGTGATGTTGTTTTTGTGTTCTTGTATTTGCTTGTCTATACAATTGCGGAGGGGCAGGGTGTGTCAAATTTTCTTATCCAGAATGTTACGTAGGTGTTATTTTCGACAAAAAAAAGCGCCCGAGGGGAAAACCGGGCGCAGGGAAAAGGTGGGGTAACGGGAGAAGATCAGGCCGCGTCGCCATGTGACAGCGGAGCCAGCGCCGCCGGTAGTTTACTCAGCTCCTGTACCAGCGAATCCTTACTGATTTCGCTAATCGACTTCGCACCGGTCAGGGTCATCGCCACCTTCATCTCTTTCTCGATCAGGTTCAGCAGGTTCGCCACGCCCGCCTGACCGCTGGTGGCCAGGGCATAGAGGTACGCGCGGCCCAGCAGCACGCTGTCTGCGCCCAGCGCAATCATGCGCACCACGTCCAGCCCGTTACGAATACCGCTGTCAGCCAGGATCGCAATATCGCCCTTCACCGCATCGGCAATGGCGGGCAGCGCGCGGGCGGAAGAGAGCACCCCGTCGAGCTGGCGTCCGCCGTGGTTAGAAACGACGATCCCGTCGGCGCCGAAACGCACCGCGTCGCGGGCATCTTCCGGATCGAGGATCCCTTTGATCACCATCGGGCCATCCCAGAATTCGCGGATCCACTCCAGGTCCTTCCACGAGATCGACGGATCGAAGTTATTCGCCAGCCAGCCGATGTAATCTTCCAGCCCGGTCGGTTTACCCAGGTAGGCCGAAATATTGCCCAGATCGTGCGGACGGCCGTTCAGTCCCACATCCCACGCCCACTGCGGATGCGTCACCGCCTGCCAGTAGCGGCGCATCGCGGCGTTCGGGCCGCTCATGCCGGAGTGGGCGTCGCGGTAGCGGGCGCCGGGCGTGGGCATATCGACGGTAAAGACCAGCGTTGAGCAGCCCGCCGCTTTGGCGCGCTCCAGCGCGTTACGCATAAAGCCGCGATCGCGCAGGACGTACAGCTGGAACCACATCGGGCGCTTGAGGGTCGGCGCGACCTCTTCAATCGGGCAGACGGACACGGTAGACAGGGTAAACGGAATGCCTTTGGCATCCGCTGCGGCAGCAGCCTGCACTTCGCCCCGTCGGGCGTACATGCCGCATAAGCCAACGGGCGCAAGCGCCACTGGCATGGAGAGCGTTTCGTTAAACAGCTTTGTCTCAAGGCTCAGGTCAGACATATTCTTCAGCACACGCTGGCGCAGGGCCACCTCAGAGAGATCCTCCACGTTGCGGCGCAGGGTATATTCGGCGTAAGCCCCGCCGTCAATGTAGTGGAACAGGAACGGCGGCAAAATGCGCTGCGCCGCGGCGCGATAGTCACTGGCTGCTGAAATAATCATGCTTTGTTCTCCCTGGAAATATCACTCTCGCCAGGCAGACGGGTAATACGCGCCTGTCGGGCCTGATCTTCATCGAATCGTTTAATGGTGGTGTGCACGAACCCGAGATGCGCCATCATCGCTTTACGCGCGGCCTCGGCATCGCCGGCAAGAATGGCGTTGAGCACGGCTTCATGCTGTTCGGTCAGCTGAGCGAAGACCGGCGGGACCAGATACATGCGCTGGCGGCTCTGCTTCACGGAGGATTGCAGCAGGTCAAAGAACCCGCGCATGGTTTGCAGCAGCACGACGTTATGGGACGCCTCGGCAATCGCCAGATGAAAACGCACGTCGGCCTGCGAGGCGATATCCGGGTCGCTGCTTTGCGTGGCGTCAAAACAGGCTTTGAGCTTCTCTTTGTCGGCGTCGGTCGCCCGCATCGCCGCGTGCCACGCGGTGCTGGTTTCGATGGCGTGACGCGCTTCGAGGATGTCAAAGCTGTAGTCCGGGTCGTTTTCCATCAGCGTTTTCAGCGGCTGAACGATGTTTTGTTCGGACCAGTCATCATGCTGCCAGCGCACAAAAGTGCCGCCGCCGCGACGGCTCAGCAGCACACCTTCGCTGACCAGTGTTGCCAGCGCTTCGCGCAGTGAATTGCGCGACACGCCAAGCTGGGCGGCAAGCTGGCGTTCGGCGGGCAATCTCATGCCCGCCTCAAGCTGTTGTTCTTCAATCAGCGCCCGCACGCGAGTGGCAATCTCGTCGGACAGGCGTCTGGGCATCACAATCATGGAATCATCCAGGTTAAGACATAGGCCTGCAATGTGGTGATTACGCCCACCATGCAGGTAAATATCAGGCTGTGTTTAACGGTAAAGCGGAACAGATCCGACTCTTTGCCTACCAGTCCCACCGCGGCACAGGCAATGGCGATGGACTGCGGCGAGATCATCTTCCCGGTTACGCCGCCCGTCGTGTTTGCTGCCACAAGCAGGACGTCAGAAACGCCAATCTGCTGTGCGGCCGTGGCCTGTAAGGCGGCAAACAGGGCGTTAGACGACGTATCGGAACCGGTCAGGAACACTCCCAGCCAGCCGAGGAACGGCGAGAAGAAGGTGAATGCGTGGCCGGTGTGCGCCAGCGCTAACGCCAGCGTCGACGACAGGCCGGAGTAGTTCGAGATAAACGCGAACGCCAGCACCATGCCGATGGAGTAGATCGGCAGCATCAGCTCTTTAATCGTTGCCGCAAAAGTCTGCACCGCGGCGGCAGGCTTCATGCGCAGCCACACCACGGAAAGGATAGCCGCAAACAGGATGGCCGTGCCGGTGGCGGAGAACCAGTCAAACTTAAACACGGCCGCATACGGCGTGGCGTCGTGCACCACCGGCGGCATACGGGCGACCATCTTGTCGAGGAACGGCACGGAGATGTTAATCACCATGTCGTACAGCGCGCCACCCGGGGCGAACAGTGCCTTAAACGGCGGTATGCTCCACAGCGTCACGGTGGCGGTCAGGAACAGGAACGGCGACCACGCGCGGACGATCTGCCCGGCGGTATAGCCGGTGCGGGCGAGGGTCTGATCCACGTGCGATGCGCCCATGTCCGCAAAGCGGAAGATACGTACCGGCTGCCAGCGCTTCAGGAACAGCGTCAGACAGACCAGCGACACCAGGGAAGAGATGATGTCCGGCAGTTCCGGGCCGAGGAAGTTTGAGCTGAGGTACTGGGCAATCGCGAACGAACCGCCCGCCACCATCACCGCAGGCCAGGTCTCCTTCACGCCGCGCCAGCCGTCCATAATCGCCATGATCCAGAACAGTACGATAATGGTCAGGAACGGCAGCTGACGGCCCACCATCTGGCCGATCTCGAAGCTGTCCAGCCCGGTCACCTGACCTGCCACCAGAATCGGAATGCCCATCGCGCCAAACGCCACCGGCGCAGTGTTCACAATCAGGCACAGGCCAGCGGCATACAGCGGGTTAAAGCCCAACCCGACCAGCAGCGCGGCGGTAATCGCTACCGGCGCGCCGAATCCTGCCGCGCCTTCAAGGAACGCCCCGAAGGAGAAGCCGACTATCAGCATCTGCAAACGCTGGTCCGGGGTAATAGAGAGGATCGACGAACGAATAATGTCGAACTGCCCGGTTTTGACCGAGATTTTGTAGACAAAGACCGCGGCGATGATGATCCACGCAATCGGCCACAGGCCGTAGAAGAAACCATACACCACGGAGGCCAGCGCGCGATCGACCGGCATTTTGTAGAAGAACAGCGCCACCAGCAGGGCGATGGCAACGGTATACGTCGCCGCAAGGTAGCCCTTCAGCTTGAGCTTAATCAGCGCAAAGAAGAAGAACAGGATCGGTAGCGATGCGATCAGGCTCGACAGCCAGATATTCCCGGCTGGGTCATAGTTTTGTTGCCAGAGGCTCATGCAGGTCTCCTGAGGACCACACAGCCTGGGTTGCGGGTGAGTCTCCGCTCAACTCTGCGTCACAGTCTGCGTAAAAGTGGTCCATCCAATTTTGTGTTGTAGGGGTTATGGCAATAAATGGTTAATCAAGTGTTGCTTTTCAGCAATGATTTTGTGAAGTGGAGCAGTAAAACTGTGAACGGTGGTTCGCTTTAAAGCGAATTGGTAGGACCAAAAGGTCTGCGCCGTCCGTCCGTTTGCGGCGCGGGCCGTAGCAGCGGGCTGAACATCTTTTCATCAATCGGAGCGGATGGGGCGTGTTAAAGACGATAATAAAAAAGCGTCAATGCGGAACTTAGGTTAACGGCGAGATATATTTTTGTTTATATTAAGTGTGTAATTGATGTTTAACGTGTAGATAAAATGGCGTATTTCAGAGAATTATAAATTTTTTTTAGGTAAAAATGCGAAATCCAATATG
>NZ_JADBRA010000036.1:0-21153 GCF_014896205.1 Enterobacter cloacae complex sp. I2 | reverse complement strand
GGGTTAGGGTGAGGGGTGGGGGCAGGAGGAATACATGAGCACACAACGCCCTTTGATTTCTATCTATATGCCGACATGGAATCGTCAGCAGCTGGCGATCCGCGCGATTAAATCGGTCCTGCGTCAGGATTACGATAACTGGGAACTGATTATCGTGGATGACTGTTCCTCCTCTTACGAACAGCTGCAAAAATTTGTTGAAGACCTTAACGATCCGCGCGTGGTGTACACGCACAACGCCATCAACTCCGGGGCGTGCGCGGTGCGCAATCAGGCGATTATGCAGGCGAAAGGGCAGTATCTCACCGGTATCGACGACGATGATGAATGGACGCCAAACCGCCTGTCGATCTTTCTGTCGCACAAGGCGCAGCTGGTGACCCACGCGTTTCTCTATGCCAACGACTACGTCTGTCAGGGCGAGGTGTATTCGCAGCCGGCCAGCCTGCCGCTGTATCCGAAATCACCCTATTCCCGCCGCCTGTTCTACAAGCGCAACATTATCGGTAATCAGGTGTTTACCTGGGCCTGGCGCTTTAAGGAGTGCCTGTTCGATACCGAGCTGAAGGCCGCGCAGGATTACGACATCTTCCTGCGCATGGTGGTGGAGTACGGCGAGCCGTGGAAGGTGGAAGAGGCCACGCAGATCCTGCACATCAACCACGGGGAGATGCAGATCACCTCGTCACCGAAAAAATTCTCGGGCTACTTCCATTTTTACCGCAAGCACAAGGACAAGTTTGACCGTGCCAGCCGGAAGTATCAGCTTTTTACCCTCTATCAGATCCGCAATAAGCGCATGAACTGGCGCACGCTGCTGACGCTGCTGTCGGTGCGTAACGGCAAGCGTCTGGCTGACGGGCTTCGGGGGAAATAATGTTTCTGGAAGATTGCCGCGCAAACAGCTGGAGCCTGCGTCCGTGCTGCATGGTTCTGGCCTACCGTATTGCGCACTTTTGCTCGGTGTGGCGCAAGAAAAACGTACTGAACAATATCTGGGCCGCGCCGGTGCTGGTGCTGTATCGCATCATCACCGAATGCTTTTTTGGCTATGAAATTCAGGCCGCTGCCACCATTGGTCGCCGCTTTACCATTCATCACGGCTATGCGGTCGTCATCAACAAATTCGTGGTCGCGGGTGATGATTTCACCATTCGCCACGGGGTGACCATCGGCAACCGCGGGCCGGACAGCCTGGCCTGCCCGGTCATCGGCAATAACGTCGAGCTGGGGGCGAACGTGGTGATGATTGGCGATATTAGCGTAGGCAATAACGTGACGATTGGCGCAGGCAGCGTGGTGCTGGACAGCATTCCGGACAACGCGCTGGTGGTGGGTGAAAAAGCCCGCGTGAAGGTGATTAAATGAACATTCTGCAATTTAACGTGCGCCTCGCAGAGGGCGGGGCGGCAGGCGTAGCGCTGGATCTGCACCAGCGCGCGCTGCAAAAAGGACTCCAGTCGCGCTTCGTTTACGGTTACGGCAAGGGCGGCAAGAAAAGCGTCAGCCATGATAACTATCCGCAGGTGCTGAAGCAGACGCCGCGTCTGACCTCCATCGCCAATATTGCGCTGTTCCGCCTGTTTAACCGCGATCTGTTTGGCAACCTGAATAATCTTTACCGCACCGTCACCCGCACCAGCGGCCCGGTTGTGCTGCACTTCCACGTGCTGCACAGCTACTGGCTGAATCTGGATGAGGTGGTGGCGTTTTGCGGCAAGGTGAAGGCGCACAAGCCGGATACCCGGTTCGTCTGGACGCTGCACGACCACTGGAGCGTGACCGGACGCTGCGCGTTCACCGACGGATGCGAAGGCTGGAAAAACGCCTGCCAGAAATGCCCTACGCTCAGCAACTACCCGCCGGTGAAGGTGGATCGCGCGCATCAGCTGGTTGAGGGCAAGCGTCAGCTGTTCCGCGATATGCTTTCGCTCGGCTGCACGTTTATCTCTCCAAGCCAGCACGTGGCGGATGCTTTTAACAGCCTTTACGGGGCAGGGCGCTGCAAGATCATCAACAACGGTATTGATGTGGCGACGGAAGAGATCCTGGCCGAACTGACGCCCGTGGCCGTTACCGCCGGCAAGCCGAAAATTGCGGTCGTCGCCCATGACCTGCGCTACGACGGCAAAACCAACCAGCAGCTGGTGCGCGACATGATGGCGCTCGGCGACAAAATCGAACTGCATACCTTTGGCAAATTCTCGCCGTTCGAAGGCGCTAACGTGGTGAATCACGGGTTTGAAACCAACAAGCGCAAGCTGATGAGCGCCCTCAACGGCATGGACGCGCTGGTGTTCAGCTCCCGCGTGGACAACTACCCGCTGATCCTGTGCGAAGCGCTCTCCATTGGCGTGCCGGTGATTGCCACCCACAGCGACGCGGCGCGGGAAGTGCTGGAGAAATCGGGCGGTAAAACGTTCGCCGAGCAGGAGGTGCTGCCGCTGGTGCAGCTGTCGAAGGCCGACATTGCGCAGGCCGTTTTTGGCACGGACCTGGAATCGTTCCGCAACCGCAGCCGCAAGGCATACAGCGGACAACAGATGCTGGAGGAGTATGTCTCGTTCTATCAGAATCTGTAGTTATCTGCTGCTGCCGCTGATTTACCTGCTGGTCAACGTTAAGATTGCCCAGCTCGGTGAAAGCTTCCCGATCACCATCGTCACCTTCCTGCCGGTTCTGCTGTTGCTGTACGTTGACAAGCTTAACCTTAAAAAGTTGATGATTGCGCTGGGGATCGGGTTTGGCCTGACGGCATTTAACTACATCTTTGGTCAGTCGCTGGATGCCAGCAAATATGTCACCTCCACCATGCTGTTTGTTTATATCGTTATCATTATTGGCATGGTATGGAGTATTCGCTTTAAAACTATTTCTCCGCACAATTATCGGAAAATCCTCAGGTTCTTTTATATTGCCGTTGGGCTGATTGTTATGCTTGCGGCAATGGAGATGGCGCAAATTATTCTCACGGGCGGCAGTAGCCTGATGGAAATAATTTCGAAATATCTTATATACAGTAACAGCTATGTACTGAACTTCATTAAGTTTGGTGGCAAGCGTACTACCGCGCTCTATTTTGAACCGGCGTTTTTTGCTCTGGCATTAATCTCAATTTGGCTCAGCATCAAACAGTTCGGTATCAAAACCCCTAAGACCGATGCTATGATTCTTGCAGGAATCGTTCTGTCTGGGTCGTTCTCAGGGGTAATGACGTTTATCCTGTTTTACCTGCTTGAATGGGCGTTCCAGTACCTGAACAAAGAGGCGATTAAGAAAAAACTGCCGCTGGCGATAATCTCTCTGACGGTATTTTTAGTGGGCGTCATATTCGCGTTTCCGTACATTTCAGAACGTCTGGGTGATTTGGGAACGGAAGGTTCGTCGTCCTATTATCGCATCGTGGGTCCACTGGTGATGGTGGGTTATTCCTTAACCCATATTGATGGCGTAGTAAGATTCGGCTCACTTTACGAATATGTTGCATCATTCGGAATCTTTAACGGTGCGGACGTCGGAAAAACCATAGACAATGGTCTGTATCTGTTAATTATTTATTTTTCCTGGTTCGCCGTACTATTGACACTGTGGTATCTGTTTAAAGTTTTCAAAATGATGATTAACGCGTTTGGTGATAACCAGAACTTTCGCGTGCAACTTTATCTGTTCACACCGGTGTCGCTGTTTTTTACCGGGTCAATATTTAGCCCGGAATATGCTTTCTTAATTGTCTGTCCGTTTATTTTGCGCAAAGCGCTCAATATTACGCGCGTATGACGAAATGAGGTGATTTATGTTTCTTAGCGTCATTACTGTCGCCTTTCGTAACTACGAAGGGGTGGTAAAAACCTGGCGCTCGCTGCGCAACCTGGCGCGCGATCCGAGCCTCACGTTTGAGTGGATCGTGGTCGATGGCGGCTCGAACGACGGCACGGCGGAGTTTCTGGAAAAACTCAACGGCGAGTTCAACTTACGTTACATCAGCGAGAAAGATAAAGGCATTTACGATGCGATGAATAAAGGCATCAGCATGGCGCAGGGGCGCTACGCCATCTTCCTTAATTCCGGCGACGTGTTCCATGAGGATGTGGCGCTGTTTGCCCGCCAGCTGGCGCGCCAGAAAGAAGATGCGATGTTTATTGGCGATGCGCTGCTTGATTTCGGTGAAGGGAAAAAAGTGCTGCGCGGCGCGAAGCCAGGCTGGTATATCTACCACAGCCTGCCAGCCAGCCATCAGGCTATTTTCTTCCCGATGAGCGGCCTGAAAAAACAGCCTTACGATTTGCGCTATAAAGTGTCATCAGATTATGCCCTGGCCGCCAGCCTGTACAAATCCGGCTACCCGTTCCGTCGAATTAAAGGACTGGTATCTGAATTTTCAATGGGCGGCGTATCAACTTCAAATAATCTGGAATTGTGTCAGGATGCCAAAAACGTGCAGCGTAAAATATTACGCGTGCCGGGGTTCTGGGCGGAATTATCTTATTTCTTACGTCTGAAAACGACGGGTAAAGCGAAAGCCTTATATAACAAAGCCTGAGATATAAGGAAACGTAATGCAGGAATTAAATGGATTCTCCGTGCCGAAAGGTTTTCGGGGCGGGAGCGGTATTAAGGTTCAACTGTGGTGGGCCGTTCAGGCAACGTTATTTGCCTGGTCCCCGCAAATACTGTACCGCTGGCGCGCATTTTTACTGCGCCTGTTTGGGGCAAAAATAGGAAAAAACGTAGTCATTCGTCCTTCGGTGAAAATTACCTATCCCTGGAAATTAACGCTTGGGGATTACGCCTGGGTAGGGGATGACGCAGTGTTATATACCCTTGGCGAGATTACGATTGGCGCAAATTCGGTGGTGTCACAGAAGTGTTATTTGTGCACCGGCAGCCACGATTTTATGAGCCCGCATTTTGATATTACCGCTACGCCTATTGTAATCGGTGAAAAATGCTGGCTGGCAACGGATGTTTTTGTTGCACCCGGTGTTTCTGTTGGCGATGGCACGGTAGTCGGTGCCCGCAGCAGCGTTTTTAAATCGCTACCGGCAAATAAAGTTTGCCGTGGCAACCCCGCAGTGGTGATACGCGAACGCGTTGAAACTGAAAAACTTTGATAAGTACAGAGGAATATAAACATGTCTAAAGTCGCTCTCATCACCGGCGTTACCGGACAAGATGGTTCTTACCTGGCAGAATTGCTGCTGGAAAAAGGGTATGAAGTTCACGGTATTAAGCGTCGTGCCTCTTCATTCAACACCGAGCGTGTCGATCACATTTACCAGGATCCGCATGCGGCAAACCCGAAATTCCATCTGCACTACGGCGACCTGACCGATACCTCCAACCTGACCCGCATCCTGCAAGAAGTGCAGCCGGATGAAGTGTACAACCTGGGGGCGATGAGCCACGTTGCGGTTTCTTTTGAGTCCCCGGAATACACCGCCGACGTGGATGCGATGGGTACGCTGCGTCTGCTGGAAGCGATTCGCTTCCTCGGTCTTGAGAAGAAAACCCGCTTCTACCAGGCATCCACCTCCGAGCTGTACGGCCTGGTGCAGGAAATCCCGCAGAAAGAGACCACGCCGTTCTACCCACGTTCCCCGTACGCTGTGGCGAAACTGTACGCTTACTGGATCACCGTGAACTACCGTGAATCCTACGGCATGTACGCCTGTAACGGCATTCTGTTTAACCATGAATCTCCGCGTCGCGGCGAAACCTTCGTGACCCGCAAAATCACCCGTGCGATCGCCAACATCGCTCAGGGCCTGGAGTCTTGCCTGCACCTTGGCAACATGGATTCCCTGCGTGACTGGGGCCATGCGAAAGACTACGTGAAAATGCAGTGGATGATGTTGCAGCAGGAGCAGCCAGAAGACTTCGTGATTGCGACCGGCGTGCAGTACTCCGTTCGTCAGTTCGTTGAAATGGCTGCGGCACAGCTGGGCATCAAGCTGCGCTTCGAAGGCACCGGCGTAGAAGAGAAGGGTATCGTTGTTTCCGTGACCGGCCACGACGCACCGGGCGTGAAGCCAGGCGACGTGATTGTCCAGGTTGATCCGCGCTACTTCCGTCCTGCTGAAGTGGAAACCCTGCTGGGCGACCCAACCAAAGCGCACGAGAAGCTGGGCTGGAAACCAGAAACCACCCTGCAAGAAATGGTATCCGAGATGGTGGCCAAAGATCTTGAAGCAGCGAAAAAACACTCCCTGCTCAAGTCTCATGGCTACGAGGTTGCCATCGCGCTGGAGTCCTGAGAATGACAAAACAACGTATTTTTGTCGCCGGTCATCGCGGAATGGTGGGTTCCGCGATTGTTCGCCAGCTGGAACAGCGCGGCGACGTCGAGGTGATTGTTCGCACCCGCGACGAGCTGAACCTGCTTGACAGCAAAGCGGTGGAGGATTTCTTCGCCAGCGAACGTATCGACCAGGTGTATCTGGCGGCGGCGAAGGTGGGCGGCATTGTCGCTAACAACACCTACCCGGCGGATTTCATCTACGAGAACATGATGATTGAGAGCAACATCATTCACGCGGCGCATCTGCACAACGTGAACAAGCTGCTGTTCCTCGGCTCATCCTGTATCTACCCGAAGATGGCGAAGCAGCCGATTGCCGAAAGCGAACTGTTGCAGGGCACGCTGGAAGCCACTAACGAGCCGTATGCGATTGCCAAAATTGCCGGGATCAAGCTGTGTGAATCCTACAACCGTCAGTATAACCGCGACTATCGCTCGGTGATGCCGACCAACCTGTACGGACCGCACGATAACTTCCACCCGAGCAATTCCCACGTGATCCCGGCGCTGCTGCGTCGCTTCCACGAGGCGACTGCCGAAAACGCCCCGGACGTGGTGGTGTGGGGCAGCGGGACGCCAATGCGCGAGTTCCTGCACGTGGACGACATGGCGGCTGCCAGCATTCACGTGATGGAGCTGGATCGCGAGGTGTGGCAGGAAAACACCGAGCCGATGCTGTCGCACATTAACGTCGGGACCGGCGTGGACTGCACCATTCGCGAGCTGGCGCAGACCATCGCGCAGGTGGTGGGCTACAAGGGCCGCGTGGTGTTTGACGCGACCAAACCGGACGGCACGCCGCGCAAGCTGCTGGACGTGACCCGTCTGCATCAGCTGGGCTGGTATCACGAGGTCTCACTGGAGCAGGGGCTGGCCAGCACCTACCAGTGGTTCCTGGAAAACCAGCACCGCTTCCGGGGGTAATGATGTTTTTAAGTCAGGAAGATTTTGCCACGGTGGTGCGTTCCACTCCGCTCATCTCAATTGATTTGATCGTGGAGAACGAACGCGGCGAGTTCTTGCTGGGGAAACGAACCAATCGTCCTGCACAGGGCTTCTGGTTCGTGCCCGGCGGGCGCGTGCAGAAGGATGAGACGCTGGCAAAGGCCTTCGAGCGTCTCACTCTGGCGGAACTGGGCCTGCAACTGCCGATGGCAGCGGGCCAGTTTTACGGGGTCTGGCAGCACTTCTATGACGACAACTTTTCAGGCACCGGCTTCACCACGCACTACATCGTGCTGGGGTTCCGCCTGAAGGTGAGTGAGGCAGACCTGCGTCTGCCTGATTCTCAGCATGACGATTACCGCTGGTTAACGCCGGAGGCGCTGCTGGCAAGCGACAACGTCCACGACAACAGTCGGGCGTACTTCCTCGCGGAACGTCAGGCCGAGGTGCCAGGCCTATGAAAATCCTCGTCTACGGTATTAACTACTCGCCGGAATTAACCGGTATCGGGAAATACACCGGCGAGATGGTCGAGTGGATGGCGAGCCAGGGACATGACGTGCGGGTGATTACCGCCCCGCCGTACTACCCGGAGTGGAAGGTAGGCGAACGCTATTCCAGCTGGCGCTATCGCCGCGAAGAGGGGGCCGCGACCGTCTGGCGCTGCCCGCTCTACGTGCCGAAACAGCCCTCGACGCTGAAACGTTTAATTCATCTGGGCAGCTTTGCCCTGAGCAGTTTTTTCCCGCTGATGGCGCAGCGTCGCTGGAAGCCGGATCGCATCATCGGCGTGGTACCGACGTTGTTCTGCACGCCGGGCATGCGCCTGCTGGGAAAACTCTCCGGCGCGCGCACCCTGCTGCACATTCAGGATTATGAAGTGGACGCCATGCTCGGTCTGGGTATGGCCGGAAAAGGCAAGGGCGGCAAGGTGGCGAAGCTCGCCAGCGCCTTTGAGCGCAGCGGCCTGCACAACGTGGATTATGTTTCGACCATCTCGCGCTCGATGATGAACAAGGCGCAGGAGAAGGGCGTTCCGGCGGAAAAGGTGATCTTCTTCCCGAACTGGTCCGAAGTGGCGCGCTTCCGCGATGTAACAGAACACGATGCGCAGGCGCTGCGCGCGAAGCTCGGCTTGCCTGCGGAACAAAAAATTATTCTTTACTCAGGCAACATCGGTGAAAAACAGGGGCTGGAGAGCGTGATTGACGCCGCGCTTCAGCTGAGCGAACACCCGTGGATGTTTGTGATTGTCGGGCAGGGCGGCGGTAAGGCGCGGCTGGAGAAAATGGCCAGCGAGCGCGGACTGACCAACATCCGCTTCTTCCCGCTTCAGTCTTATGACGCGCTGCCCGCGCTGTTGAAAATGGCGGATTGCCATCTGGTAGTGCAAAAACGCGGTGCGGCGGATGCGGTGCTGCCGTCCAAGCTGACCAATATTCTGGCAGTGGG
This sequence comes from Enterobacter cloacae complex sp. I2, assembly GCF_014896205.1. Lineage (NCBI taxonomy): Bacteria > Pseudomonadati > Pseudomonadota > Gammaproteobacteria > Enterobacterales > Enterobacteriaceae > Enterobacter > Enterobacter cloacae complex sp. I2. The sequence goes on along the minus strand of NZ_JADBRA010000036.1, from coordinate 12,458 downwards.
CGGAAACGCGGTGATTACGGCAGAAGCCGGAACAGAATTAGGCCAGCTGTGCAACAGCTACCCGGGCATTGCCGTTTGCGTGGAGCCGGAATCGGTCCCTGCGCTGGTAACCGGAATTGAGCAGGCACTCGCCATGCCAAAAGAAAACACGGTGGCACGTGAATATGCCGAACGCACGCTCGAGAAAGAGAACGTGCTGAGCCAATTTATTGCAGATATACGGGGATAAATCATGAGTCAAACCACTTTGTATCCGGTCGTAATGGCGGGTGGATCCGGGAGCCGGTTGTGGCCACTGTCCCGCGTGCTTTATCCAAAACAATTTCTGTGCCTGAAGGGCGACCTCACCATGCTGCAAACGACGGTTAACCGTCTGCACGGCGTGGAGTGCGAAAGCCCGGTGGTGATCTGCAACGAACAGCACCGCTTTATCGTTGCCGAGCAGCTGCGCCAGCTGAACAAACTGACCGAAAATATCATTCTGGAGCCTGCCGGACGTAACACCGCGCCCGCTATCGCCCTTGCGGCGCTGGCGGCGAAACGCAGCAGCCCGGACTGCGATCCGCTGATGCTGGTGCTGGCGGCTGACCACGTTATCCAGCAGGAAGACGCCTTCCGCGACGCGGTTCGGGCGGCCATTCCTTATGCAGAAGACGGCAAGCTGGTGACCTTCGGCATCGTGCCGGACCTGCCGGAAACTGGCTATGGCTACATTCGCCGCGGCAGCGTAACGCCGGGCGAGGGCGACAGCGTGGCCTTTGACGTGGCGCAGTTTGTCGAGAAGCCTAATCTGGAAACCGCGCAGGCGTACGTGGCCAGCGGTGAATACTACTGGAACAGCGGCATGTTCCTGTTCCGCGCCGGGCGCTATCTGGAAGAACTGGAAAAATACCGTCCGGATATCTTAAGCGCCTGCGAAAAAGCGATGGCGGTGGTGGATCCGGACCTCGATTTTATCCGCGTGGATGAAGACGCCTTCCTCGCCTGTCCGGAAGAGTCCATCGACTATGCGGTGATGGAACGCACGGCAGATGCGGTAGTGGTGCCCATGGATGCGGGCTGGAGCGACGTCGGCTCCTGGTCATCACTGTGGGAGATCAGCGCGCATACCCCGGAGGGTAACGTCCATCACGGTGATGTCATCAGCCACAAAACGGAAAACAGCTACGTTTACGCCGAGTCTGGCCTCGTCACCACGGTCGGGGTGAAAGATCTGGTGGTGGTGCAGACCAAAGACGCGGTGCTGATTGCCGACCGTAACGCCGTGCAGGACGTGAAAAAAGTGGTGGAGCAGATCAAGGCCGACGGCCGTCACGAGCACCATATCCACCGGGAAGTCTACCGTCCGTGGGGGAAATATGACTCCATCGACGCGGGCGAACGTTATCAGGTGAAGCGCATCACCGTGAAGCCGGGTGAGGGGCTGTCGGTGCAGATGCACCATCATCGCGCCGAACACTGGGTCGTGGTGGCGGGTACCGCCAAAGTGACCATCGACGGTGAAGTGAAGCTGCTCGGCGAAAACGAGTCCATTTATATTCCGCTGGGGGCAACGCACTGCCTGGAAAACCCGGGGAAAATTCCGCTCGACTTAATTGAGGTGCGCTCCGGCTCCTATCTGGAGGAGGACGACATCATCCGCTTCCAGGATCGCTACGGGCGCGTGTAGCACTCCGCATCATGCCCGGTGGCGCTGCGCTTACCGGGCCTACGAATGACAAAAATAAATTTGGCCATTAATTGGTCAGGGCCAACTGTTGCCTGAAAAAGGGGTCATCATGGAAAAATTAACCTGTTTTAAAGCCTACGACATTCGCGGCAAGCTGGGCGAAGAGCTGAACGAAGACATCGCGTGGCGCATTGGCCGCGCCTACGGCGAATACCTGAAGCCACAAACTATCGTGCTGGGCGGCGACGTGCGTCTGACAAGCGAATCCCTGAAGCTGGCGCTGGCGAAAGGGCTACAGGACGCGGGCGTGGATGTCCTGGACATCGGCCTTTCCGGTACCGAAGAGATCTATTTTGCCACCTTCCACCTCGGCGTGGACGGCGGTATCGAAGTGACGGCCAGCCATAACCCGATGGACTACAACGGCATGAAGCTGGTGCGCAAGGGCGCGCGTCCTATCAGCGGCGACACCGGCCTGCGCGACGTGCAGCGTCTGGCCGAGGCCAACGACTTCCCGCCGGTGAATGAAGCCAGACGCGGCAGCTATAAGCAGATCAACCTGCAAAAAGAGTACATCGACCACCTGCTGGGCTACATCAACGTGGCAAACCTCAAGCCACTGAAGCTGGTGATCAACTCCGGCAACGGCGCGGCAGGCCCGGTTGTCGATGCACTTGAAGCCCGCTTCAAGGCGCTGAACGTGCCGGTAACGTTCGTCAAAGTGCACAACACGCCTGACGGCAACTTCCCGAACGGTATTCCTAACCCGCTGCTGCCGGAGTGCCGCGACGACACCCGCAACGCGGTGATCGAGCACGGTGCCGATATGGGTATCGCCTTTGACGGCGATTTCGACCGCTGCTTCCTGTTCGACGAGAAAGGGCAGTTTATCGAAGGCTACTACATCGTTGGCCTGCTGGCGGAAGCGTTCCTTGAGAAAAACCCGGGCGCGAAGATCATTCACGATCCGCGTCTTTCCTGGAACACCGTTGACGTGGTGAAGGCCGCGGGCGGCGAGCCGGTGATGTCCAAAACCGGTCACGCGTTTATCAAAGAGCGTATGCGCGAGGAAGACGCCATCTACGGCGGCGAGATGAGCGCGCACCACTATTTCCGTGATTTTGCCTACTGTGACAGCGGGATGATCCCGTGGCTGCTGGTGACCGAACTGCTGTGCCTGAAAGGGCAGAGCCTGGGCGAGCTGGTGCGCGACCGCATGGCGGCATTCCCGGCCAGCGGCGAGATCAACAGCAAGCTGGCACAGCCCGCCGAGGCGATTGCCCGCGTTGAACACCACTTTGCCCTTCACGCACTGGAGATTGACCGTACCGACGGTATCAGCATGGCGTTCCCGCAGTGGCGCTTTAACCTGCGTTCGTCCAACACCGAGCCGGTGGTGCGCCTGAACGTGGAATCCCGCGCTGACACGGCGCTGATGGAAGCCCGAACGAAGGACATTCTGGCGCTGTTGAATCAGTAAAAACTGCCCCTCACCCCGGCCCTCTCCCCAAAGGGGAGAGGGTGTTCAAGTTCCCTCTCCCGTTTGGGGAGAGGGGTAGGGTGAGGGGAAAGGTTTAGAACTAAAGGAACAACGATGACAAATCTAAAAAAGCGCGAACGAGCGAGAACGAATGCATCGTTAATCTCAATGGTGCAGCGTTTTTCTGATATCACCATCATGGTCGGCGGACTGTGGGCGGTGTGTTGGGTCAGCGGGCAGTCGTTCTTCTACATGCATTTGCTGATGGCGTTGATCGCGCTGGTGGTGTTTCAGATGATTGGCGGCATGACCGATTTTTATCGTTCATGGCGCGGGGTCAAAATGACCACCGAACTGATGCTGCTGCTCCAGAACTGGACCTTAAGCCTGATTTTCAGCGCAGGCCTGGTGGCGTTCAGCCATGATTTTGATAACCGCCTTGTGACCTATCTCTGCTGGTATCTGTTGACCAGCGTTGGCATGGTGGTTTGCCGCTCGCTGATCCGCTTCGGCGCGGGCTGGCTGCGCAACCGCGGCTATAACCGCCGCTTCGTTGCCGTGGCGGGGGATCTGCCGGTCGGGCAGGTGCTGCTCGACAGCTTCCGCAAAGAGCCGTGGTTAGGTTTTGAAGTGGTCGGGATTTATCACGACGCGAAGCCCGGCGGCGTGCCGTCCGACTGGGCGGGCAACTACGAACAGCTTATTGACGACGCCAAAGCCGGCAAAATTCATAACGTTTACATCGCCATGCAGATGAAGGATGAATCCCGCATCAAGAAACTGATGCGCGAGCTGGCGGATACCACCTGCTCGGTGATCCTCATCCCGGACGTGTTCACCTTCAACATTCTTCACTCCCGTATTGAAGAGGTAAACGGGGTGCCGGTTGTTCCGCTGTACGACACGCCGCTGTCGGGGATCAACCGCGTGCTGAAGCGCGTGGAAGACATTGTGCTGTCGTCCCTGATCCTGCTGCTGATCTCCCCTGTGCTGTGCTGCATTGCGCTGGCGGTGAAGATCAGCTCGCCGGGGCCGATCATCTTCCGTCAGACCCGCTACGGCATGGACGGTAAGCCGATCATGGTATGGAAGTTCCGCTCCATGAAGGTAATGGAGAACGACAAGGTGGTGACCCAGGCGACGCAGAACGATCCGCGCGTCACCCGCGTGGGCAACTTCCTGCGCCGTACTTCGCTGGATGAGCTGCCGCAGTTCATCAACGTGTTCACCGGGGGGATGTCCATCGTCGGGCCACGTCCTCACGCCGTTGCCCATAACGAGCAGTACCGTACCCTGATTGAAGGCTACATGCTGCGCCATAAGGTGAAGCCAGGCATTACCGGCTGGGCGCAGATCAACGGCTGGCGCGGCGAGACCGACACGCTGGAAAAAATGGAAAAACGCATCGAGTTCGACCTGGAGTACATCCGCGAGTGGAGCCTCTGGTTCGATATCAAGATTGTTTTTCTGACCATTTTCAAAGGCTTCGTGAACAAAGCGGCGTACTAAGATGAGCTTACGAGAAAAAACCATCAGCGGCGCAAAATGGTCAGCCATGGCCACCATCGTCATCATCGGCCTCGGGCTGGTGCAGATGACGGTGCTGGCGCGCATTATCGATAACCACCAGTTTGGCCTGCTGACCGTCTCGCTGGTGATTATCGCGCTGGCCGATACGCTGTCTGACTTCGGTATCGCCAACTCCATTATCCAGCGCAAAGAGATCAGCCATCTGGAGCTGACGACGCTCTACTGGCTGAACGTCGGGCTTGGCATCTTTGTCTTTGTGCTGGTCTTCCTCCTGAGCGACGTGATTGCTAACGTGCTGCATAACCCGGACCTGGCGCCGCTGATGCGCACCCTGTCGTTTGCCTTTGTGGTGATCCCGCACGGGCAGCAGTTCCGCGCGCTGATGCAGAAAGAGCTGGAGTTCAACAAAATCGGCATGATCGAGACCAGCGCCGTGCTGGCGGGCTTTACCTTCACCGTGGTCAGCGCCCATTTCTGGCCGCTGGCGATGACCGCCATTCTTGGCTACCTCGTTAACTCTGCCGTGCGCACGCTGCTGTTTGGCTTCTTTGGCCGCAAGATTTATCGCCCGGGGCTGCACTTCTCGCTGGCGTCTGTTTCGTCCAACCTGCGCTTTGGCGCATGGCTGACGGCAGACAGCATCATCAACTACGTGAATACTAACCTCTCCACGCTGGTGCTGGCGCGCATTCTGGGCGCAAGCGTCGCGGGCGGCTATAACCTGGCGTACAACGTCGCGGTTGTCCCACCGATGAAGCTCAACCCTATCATTACCCGCGTGCTGTTTCCGGCGTTTGCCAAGATTCAGGACGATACCGAGAAGCTGCGCGTGAACTTTTACAAGCTGCTCTCCGTGGTGGGGATCATCAACTTCCCGGTGCTTCTGGGGCTGATGGTGATCTCCAGCAATTTCGTGCCGCTGGTGTTTGGCGAGAAGTGGAACAGCATCATCCCGATCCTGCAACTGCTGTGCGTCGTAGGGCTGCTGCGCTCGGTAGGGAACCCGATTGGTTCTCTGCTGATGGCGAAAGCGCGCGTGGATATCAGCTTCAAGTTCAACGTGTTTAAAACCTTCCTGTTTATTCCGGCAATTATTGTGGGTGGTCACACGGCGGGCGCCATTGGCGTGACGCTCGGCTTCCTGCTGGTGCAGATCGTCAATACCGTGCTGAGCTACTTCGTGATGATCAAACCGGTTCTGGGCTCCAGCTACCGTCAGTACATTCTCAGCCTGTGGCTGCCGTTTTATCTCTCATTACCGACGCTTGCGGTGAGCTACGGTCTGGGCGTGGTGCTCAACGGGCATCTGCCGCTGGCGGCACTGCTGGCGGTGCAGGTGGCGGCCGGCGCGCTGGCGTTCGGCGTGATGATTGTGCTGTCCCGCAATGCGCTGGTGGTCGAGATGAAGCGCCAGTTTTGCCGTAACGAAAAAATGAAAACGCTGCTTCGCGCAGGCTAATTTTACGAGGCCATTATGAAATTACTTATTCTTGGCAACCATACCTGCGGCAACCGTGGCGACAGCGCCATCCTGCGCGGTTTACTGGATGCAATTAACACCCTTAAGCCTGAGACAGAAGTGGATGTGATGAGCCGTTATCCGGTCAGCTCATCCTGGTTACTGAACCGCCCGGTGATGGGCGACCCGCTCTACAGCCAGATGAAACAGCACAACAACGCTGCGGGCGTGATGGGGCGCGTGAAGAAAGTGCTGCGTCGTCGCTACCAGCACCAGGTGCTGCTTTCCCGCGTCACCGATACCGGCAAGCTGCGCAATATCGCTATCGCGCAGGGCTTTACCGATTTCGTGCGTCTGCTGTCCGGCTATGACGCCATTATTCAGGTGGGCGGCTCGTTCTTCGTCGACCTGTACGGCGTGCCGCAGTTTGAGCATGCGCTCTGCACCTTTATGGCGAAAAAACCGCTGTTTATGATCGGCCACAGCGTCGGGCCATTCCAGGATCCGCAGTTTAACCAGCTGGCGAACTATGTCTTCGGCCACTGCGACGCGCTGATCCTGCGTGAATCGGTCAGCCTCGACATGATGAAGCGCAGCGAAATCGACACCACCAAAGTGGAGCACGGCGTAGACACCGCCTGGCTGGTGGATCATCAGGATGACAGCTTCCAGGCCAGCTACGCGGTACAGCACTGGCTGGACGTGGCGGCACAGCAGAAAACCGTCGCCATTACCCTGCGTGAACTCGCCCCGTTTGATAAACGCCTCGGCACGACCCAGGCGGCGTACGAAAAAGCCTTTGCCGACGTAGTCAACCGCGTGCTGGACAGCGGTTACCAGGTGCTGGCGCTTTCCACCTGTACCGGTATCGACAGCTACAACAAGGATGACCGCATGGTGGCGCTGAACCTGCGCAACCTGGTGAACGATCCGTCCCGCTACCACGTGGTGATGGACGAGCTGAACGACCTGGAGATGGGCAAGCTGCTCTCCGCCTGCGACCTGACCGTGGGCACGCGTCTGCACTCGGCGATTATCTCGATGAACTTCGGCACGCCGGCCATCGCCATCAACTACGAGCACAAGTCCGCGGGCATTATGCAGCAGCTCGGTATGCCGGAAATGGCCGTCGATATTCGTCATCTGCTGGACGGATCGCTGGGTGCAATGGTGGGCGACACGCTCGGCCAGCTGCCTGCGATCAACGAGCGTCTGGCGGTGGCGGTGAAAGCCGAACGCGAAAAAGGCATTGGGATGGTGAAATCCGTCCTCGACCGCGTCCGGGAGGGGAAATGAAGGTTGGTTTCTTCTTACTGAAATTCCCGCTGTCGTCTGAAACTTTCGTGCTGAACCAAATCACCGCGTTTATTGATATGGGATATGACGTGGAGATTATCGCCCTGCAAAAGGGCGATACGCAGAACACCCATGCGGCGTATACCCAGTATGGGCTGGAGGCGAAAACCCGCTGGTTGCAGGACGAACCCGCCGGACGGATGAACAAACTGCGCCATCGCGCCGGCCAGACGCTGCGCGGCCTGCATCGCGCGTCGACCTGGCGGGCGCTGAATATGTCGCGCTACGGGGCGGAGGCCCGCAACCTGATCCTCTCCGCCATTTGCGGGCAAACGGCCCAGCCGTATCGCGCCGACGTCTTTATCGCCCACTTCGGACCGGCAGGCGTAACCGCCGCGAAACTGCGTGAGCTGGGGGTGATTGAGGGCAAAATCGCCACCATTTTCCACGGTATCGACATTTCCAGCCGGGAAGTGCTGAACCACTACACGCCGGAATATCAGCAGCTGTTTCGCCGTGGCGACATGATGCTGCCGATAAGCGATCTGTGGGCCGGACGCCTGAAAACCATGGGCTGCCCGAGCGACAAAATCACCGTTTCACGCATGGGGGTGGACATGGAACGCTTCACCCAGCGACCGGTCAAGGTGCCGGGCAAGCCGCTGCAAATTATCTCTGTGGCCCGTCTGACCGAAAAGAAAGGGCTGCACGTGGCCATCGAGGCCTGTCGCCAGCTGAAGGCGCGTGGCGTGGACTTCCACTACCGCATCCTGGGTATCGGACCGTGGGAGCGTCGTCTGCGCACGCTGATTGAGCAGTATCAGCTGGAAGACGTGGTCGAGATGCCCGGCTTTAAGCCGAGCCATGAAGTGAAGGCTATGCTCGATGACGCCGATGTGTTTCTGCTGCCCTCCGTGACGGGCGCCGACGGCGATATGGAAGGCATTCCCGTGGCGCTGATGGAGGCGATGGCGGTCGGCATTCCGGTGGTTTCGACGCTGCACAGCGGGATCCCGGAGCTGATCACCTCTGAACATTCCGGCTGGCTGGTCCCCGAAAACAACGCGCTGGCGCTGGCGGACCGTCTGGCCGCGTTCAGTGACATCGATCGGCAGACGCTGATCCCTGTGCTGCAAAATGCGCGGCAAAAAGTTGAAGCAGAATTCAATCAGCAGGTGATTAATCGCCAGTTAGCGAGCCTGCTGCAAACGCTGTAACGCTGAGGTTGTATGCTGAAAAAGATTACCCGACGCCGATTTGTCTCTTCATTATCCGTCCTGGCCGCCATGCCGCTGTTGTCGCCCCGCGCTGCGCGGGCGGCGACCGGGAAGACGGTTTCTGTCGATCGCTACAACAATCACGACTGGATCGCCGCCTTTAAGCAGGCCTTTACCGAGGGCGATACCGTTGTTGTTCCCGCCGGGTTAACCTGTGAAAACATCAATACCGGCATTTTTATTCCTGATGGTAAAACCCTGCTGATCCGCGGCGCGCTGAAGGGCAACGGACGCGGGCGGTTTGTGCTCCAGGAAGGCTGCAAGGTCATTGGGGAAGGAGAAGGGCGCACGCATAACATCACGCTGGACGTGCGTGGCTCCGACTGCGTCATTAAAGGGCTGGCGATGAGCGGCTTCGGCCCCGTCACCCAGATCTACATTGGCGGCAAAAAACCGCGAGTGATGCGTAACCTGCTTATCGATCGCCTCACCGTGAGCCAGGCCAACTACGCCATTCTGCGCCAGGGATTCCATAATCAGGTTGACGGCGCGCGCATTACCAACAGCAAGTTCAGCCATTTGCAGGGTGACGCGATAGAGTGGAACGTGGCGATTAACGACCGCAACATCCTGATCTCTGACCACGTCATCGATAACATCAACTGCACCAACGGCAAGATCAACTGGGGCATAGGCATCGGGCTTGCCGGCAGCACCTATGATAACGACTATCCGGAAAAGCAGACCGTTAAAAACTTCGTTGTGGCAAATATCACCGGCAGCAACTGTCGGCAGCTGGTCCATGTCGAAAACGGTAAACATTTTGTGATCCGTAATATCAAGGCCAGCAATATCACTCCTGACTTCAGTAAAAAGGCCGGAATTGATAACGCGACGGTAGCTATTTATGGCTGTGATAATTTCGTTATTGATAATGTCGATATGGTAAACAGCGCCGGAATGTTAATCGGATATGGCGTGATTAAGGGCGATTATCTGTCGATACCGCAAAACTTCAAGCTTAACGATATTCGCCTGGATAACCGACAGCTTGCCTATAAGCTGCGCGGAATTCAGATTTCTTCAGGCAATGCCACGTCGTTTGTCGCTATTACCAACGTTGAGATGCAGCGGGCCACGCTGGAGCTGCACAACAAACCGCAGCACCTTTTCTTGCGGAATATCAACGTGATGCAGGAGTCTACGACGGGCCCCGCCCTGAAGATGAACTTCGACCTGCGCAAAGACGTGCGCGGGAAGTTTATGGCTAAAAACGAGACGCTGCTGTCGCTCGCGAACATAAAAGCGGTTAATGAAAAGGGGCAGAGCTCGGTGGATATTGATCGGGTCGATCAACACGTGGTGAATACGGAACGGTTGAATTTTGCGCTGCCGCACAGGTAATCACACAGACTATTTTGCGACTATTCCTGGAACAGAATCGCGATCTATTCAGATTACAACTACTGTAATTTGTGGTGGGGTGACCTAGGATTACGTCATATTTACGGCAAAACATGCTGGCGAAAACAGGTTTAAAAGCTATAATTCGTCAACCATTTTAAGGTGGAAGAAATAATGATTAATTTGAAAGCAGTCATACCGGTAGCGGGTCTGGGCATGCACATGTTGCCAGCCACAAAGGCCATTCCTAAAGAGATGCTGCCGATCGTTGACAAGCCGATGATTCAGTACATCGTTGACGAGATTGTTGCTGCGGGTATCAAAGAAATCGTTCTGGTAACGCACTCTTCAAAGAATGCGGTAGAGAACCACTTCGACACCTCTTATGAACTCGAAGCGCTGCTTGAGCAGCGCGTTAAGCGTCAGCTTCTGGCGGAAGTTCAGTCAATCTGTCCTCCAGGCGTGACCATTATGAACGTGCGTCAGGCACAGCCGCTGGGCCTGGGACACTCCATCCTGTGCGCGCGCCCGGTCGTGGGTGACAACCCGTTCATCGTGGTTCTGCCGGATATCATCATTGATACCGCCTCTGCCGATCCGCTGCGTTACAACCTGGCGGCAATGGTGGCACGCTTCAACGAAACGGGCCGCAGTCAGGTGCTGGCGAAACGTATGAAGGGCGATCTCTCTGAGTACTCTGTCATCCAGACTAAAGAGCCGCTGGAGACGGAAGGGCAGGTGAGCCGTATTGTTGAGTTTATTGAAAAACCCGATCAGCCGCAGACCCTGGACTCCGACTTGATGGCGGTAGGCCGTTATGTGCTGAATGCGGATATCTGGGCTGAGCTGGAAAAAACCGAGCCGGGCGCCTGGGACCGTATCCAGCTGACCGATGCGATTGCTGAGCTGGGGAAAAAGCAGTCCGTAGATGCCATGCTGATGACCGGTGACAGCTATGACTGCGGTAAGAAAATGGGGTATATGCAGGCGTTTGTGAACTACGGTCTGCGTAACCTGAAGGAAGGGGCGAAGTTCAGAGAAACTGTAGTCAAGTTGCTTTCCTCTTAATAATTTGTTAGAGCTAAAATTTGATTATTATTTAAGCTAATGGTTCTATATAAGGAACCATTAGTATCATAGTGTAGCACTGGCTGAAGTTTAGCCAGTGCGGTAGCGTGCCTACTAGTTATAGTTTTATATTAAAATCTGAGTAAAAAGTGATCAGTTGTGGTCATTTATTTGAGTGACCAGTCCGACATAGTTTCTAAGTTACAATAATCCGAGTACTCAAAATGTTAACACTAGGGTTGGTTTTTTTTATCTTTTTGATTTTTTTAAGGACAAAAAATAGCAATTACAGCATTTACTACATTTGTTATATTTCTTTTTTTATAATATGTCATTTCGTGTATTTTATAAGCAAGGATGGTTTTTTAGACATTAATTTGAATGACTCAGAGTGGCAAGCTTTTTGGCAAACTGTCATATTATTATTAGTGACAGTTGTAACCTATCGTTTTGTATCTGTCATTATCAAAATTGGTCCACCTCAAATCAATGTTCTTAAATTTAATCTTGGTCATCGGTTTCTTCTTTTGTTATATGCAATTGGAGTTGTTATTTACACTCTGCAAAATGGAATCGCACTTGGACTGTCTTATAATGAACGCTTGACTGCAAATACAGGCGGAGGTTTATCCATCATATTAATGTACGCATATATACCGGCAATGATTTTAGCATATATAAGTATGCCTAACAGAAAAAATCTATTTCTTTGTCTTTGCTTGAGTACATTATGTGGCATTATATATTATATCGTTATTGGCGGTTCCCGAAACGTATTAGCGGCAGGTGTGTTTTCTTTAGTTTATCTGGCACTTTTATATAAGAATATAAACAAGAAACAACTCTTTTTGGCACTGGCCATAGGGGTTATGACATTGATGCTCTTGGAGTTATATCGTTATGTAAATAATTTTTCTGACGCATTAGATTTTATCCTCAATGGAGGAGTTCAAGTCATCTTATTTGCGTTTGAGTCTTTTTCCCCTATGCATGCAGTATTGAATATAAATGATGCATTAACAAAGAATTATTTCGAGATTCAATATGCGACCACTTTCTTAAATGAATTTTCGATAATTATTCCTAGGTTTTTATGGGAAGGGAAACCTATCAATGTTTACAATAATGGCTATTTTTACACAGCCGAAATATTAGGCTTAGATACAAATCTGACAATGTCACCTACTTTCTTAGGAAGTTGTTTGATTATGTTTGGGCAGACGTTCTATTGGATTGGCGGTATCCTATGCGGTTTAATTATTTTTATATTTGATAAAATAATATCGTCTTCAAAAACACGCTACATAAAACTATTATTGTTAAGTAGTATTGGAT
>NZ_JADBRA010000035.1:0-26185 GCF_014896205.1 Enterobacter cloacae complex sp. I2 | reverse complement strand
GATGGACGACGGTCTGCGTTTCGCAATCCGTGAAGGCGGCCGTACCGTTGGCGCGGGCGTTGTTGCTAAAGTTCTGGGCTAATTAATTATCCCTGAAATAAAAAGGACGCTTCGGCGTCCTTTTTTATTTTCTGACCCTTTCCCTGTCACAAACTTTCGCATTTTTTAACCGCTCCCGGCCCGTATCCTGGCGTATGTGCTATTGTAATCATAACCATTCTCACTTACACTTTGCGCATATTTTGAACGGGAGTCTTTATGTACGTTTGTTTATGTAATGGTGTAAGCGACAAAAAAATTCGTCAGGCCGTTCGCCAGTTTCAGCCACAATCATTCCAGCAGCTTCGCAAGTTTGTTCCGGTGGGAAATCAATGCGGTAAATGCGTTCGCGCAGCGCGTGAGATCATGCAGGACGAACTGATGCAGATCCCGGAATTCAAAGAGATCGCGTAAGCCTCTATCTTTTTTTTGACATCCCCGTAGCCCGTTCTACGCTTCAATGAGTGGAAGCGGAGGGACTATATAATGAAAGGTGATGTTAAAATCATAAGTTATCTCAATAAATTATTGGGAAATGAGCTTGTCGCAATCAATCAGTATTTTCTCCATGCAAGAATGTTCAAGAACTGGGGACTGACTCGCCTCAACGATGTGGAATACCATGAGTCCATTGATGAAATGAAACACGCCGATAAATACATTGAGCGTATTTTATTCCTTGAAGGCATCCCTAACCTACAGGATCTGGGAAAACTGGGCATCGGTGAGGATGTCGAAGAGATGCTGCGTTCCGATCTCCGGCTGGAGCTGGAGGGCGCAAAAGACTTGCGTGAAGCCATTGCCTATGCGGATAGCGTACATGACTACGTCAGCCGCGATATGATGATCCAGATCCTGGCCGATGAAGAAGGGCATATCGACTGGCTGGAAACCGAACTGGATCTCATCAGCAAAATTGGCCTACAGAACTATCTCCAGTCTCAGATTAAAGTGGAAAGTTAATCAGGCTTTCCCAGCCAACGCATAAACCCGCTGCTGCCAGAAATGGCCCAAAAGGCAGTGGGTTTTTTAATGCCCCTTTATCTGGGTTGATTAACGAGAAACCCGTCAGGTATAGCAGCGCCATCAATGCGGCCACTAACGCCAGTATTGGGAGCGCACACCAGCCGTACCATGCCCCCAGCGCCGCCAGATATTTTACATCGCCATACCCCATCCCTTCACGTTGGCAGACAAGCCGATAGCCCCAATAGATGGCGGCGAATCCAACATAGCCTGTCATCGCACCCACCACCGCGCTCGGTAAAAAATCAGGATGGAGACAAAGCTGGTAAAGCAGGCCCGTCCAGAGCAGCGGGCAGAGCAAGCGGTCGGGAAGGAGCCCATCGCGAATATCTGCGCGTACCAGCAAGGCCGACAGCGAAAAATAGATTAGGAGAAAGGGGAGGGTCATTAACATGGCACAGGCCTCAAAAGGATTTGAGCGCATATTCTTTCTAATCCCTGTGCCCGGCAATGTGCAAAATCCGCAGTTGCGTAGCCGCTTCAGGAAAAGCGATGAGACAAGAGCTATTGCAGAAAAAGTTGCGTGGCCACACGCACACTATGCCTTTAGCGCTTAATTTCTAAACGGCACTTGCGTCTTGCCCAGATTTACGTATAATGCGCGGGCTTGTCGTAATTGACGGCGGGTTCAATCTGAACCAGAGTAGCTCACTTTGTTACTCAACAATGCTCCCAATTGGGGAGCTACGTAAGAACGGTTACACTCTCCCATCAATCGTAATGGGTTTGAGGAGTAATCATTTTCGTTTATAAAATAATTGGAGCTCTGGTCTCATGCAGAACCAAAGAATCCGTATCCGCCTTAAAGCGTTTGATCATCGTCTGATCGATCAATCAACCGCGGAAATCGTCGAGACTGCTAAGCGCACTGGTGCGCAAGTCCGTGGTCCGATCCCGCTGCCGACCCGCAAAGAGCGCTTTACCGTTCTGATCTCTCCGCACGTTAACAAAGATGCGCGTGATCAGTACGAAATCCGCACTCACAAGCGTCTGGTTGACATCGTTGAGCCAACTGAGAAAACCGTTGATGCTCTGATGCGTCTGGATCTGGCTGCCGGTGTAGACGTGCAGATCAGCCTGGGTTAATCAGGTCATCGAGCGATTGAGAGGTTGAAACAATGATTGGTTTAGTCGGTAAAAAAGTGGGTATGACCCGCATCTTCACTGAAGATGGCGTTTCTATCCCAGTAACCGTAATCGAAGTTGAAGCAAACCGCGTTACTCAGGTTAAAGATCTGGATAACGATGGCTACCGCGCTATTCAGGTTACCACTGGTGCTAAAAAAGCTAACCGTGTAACCAAACCAGAAGCGGGTCACTTCGCTAAAGCTGGCGTTGAAGCTGGCCGTGGTCTGTGGGAATTCCGTCTTGCTGAAGGCGAAGAGTTCACCGTAGGTCAGGACATTAGCGTTGAGCTGTTTGCTGACGTTAAAAAAGTTGACGTAACCGGTACCTCTAAAGGTAAAGGTTTTGCTGGTACCGTTAAGCGCTGGAACTTCCGTACCCAGGATGCTACCCACGGTAACTCCTTGTCTCACCGCGTTCCGGGTTCTATCGGTCAGAACCAGACTCCGGGCAAAGTGTTCAAAGGCAAGAAAATGGCAGGTCAGCTGGGTAACGAACGTGTAACCGTTCAGAGCCTGGACGTAGTACGTGTTGACGCTGAGCGCAACCTGCTGCTGGTTAAAGGTGCGGTCCCGGGTGCAACCGGTAGCGACCTGATCGTTAAACCAGCTGTGAAGGCGTAAGGGGATAGCAATGGAATTAGTATTGAAAGACGCGCAGAGCGCGCTGACTGTTTCCGAAACTACCTTCGGTCGTGATTTCAACGAAGCGCTGGTTCACCAGGTTGTTGTTGCTTATGCAGCTGGTGCTCGTCAGGGTACTCGTGCTCAGAAGACTCGTGCTGAAGTAACTGGTTCTGGCAAAAAGCCATGGCGCCAGAAAGGTACCGGCCGTGCGCGTTCAGGTTCTATCAAGAGCCCGATCTGGCGTTCAGGTGGCGTGACCTTCGCTGCGCGTCCACAGGACCACAGTCAAAAAGTTAACAAAAAGATGTACCGCGGCGCGCTGAAAAGCATTCTGTCCGAACTGGTACGTCAGGATCGTCTGATCGTTGTCGAGAAGTTCTCTGTTGAAGCGCCTAAAACTAAGCTGCTGGCACAGAAACTGAAAGACATGGCTCTGGAAGATGTGCTGATCATCACCGGTGAGCTGGACGAGAACCTGTTCCTGGCCGCGCGTAACCTGCACAAGGTTGACGTACGCGACGCGACTGGTATCGACCCGGTTAGCCTGATCGCCTTCGACAAAGTCGTAATGACTGCTGATGCTGTTAAGCAAGTTGAGGAGATGCTGGCATGATTCGTGAAGAACGTCTGCTGAAGGTGCTGCGCGCACCGCACGTTTCTGAAAAAGCGTCTACTGCGATGGAAAAAACAAACACCATCGTTCTCAAAGTTGCTAAAGACGCGACCAAAGCAGAAATCAAAGCTGCTGTGCAGAAACTGTTTGAAGTCGAAGTCGAAGTCGTTAACACCCTGGTAGTTAAAGGGAAAGTTAAACGTCACGGACAGCGTATCGGTCGTCGTAGCGACTGGAAAAAAGCTTACGTCACCCTGAAAGAAGGCCAGAACCTGGACTTCGTTGGCGGCGCTGAGTAAGTCGGAGGAGTAATACAATGGCAGTTGTTAAATGTAAACCGACATCTCCGGGTCGTCGCCACGTAGTTAAAGTGGTTAACCCTGAGCTGCACAAGGGCAAACCTTTTGCTCCGTTGCTGGAAAAAAACAGCAAATCCGGTGGTCGTAACAACAATGGCCGTATCACCACTCGTCACATCGGTGGTGGCCACAAGCAGGCTTATCGTATTGTTGACTTCAAACGCAACAAAGACGGTATCCCAGCAGTTGTTGAGCGTCTTGAGTACGATCCGAACCGTTCCGCGAACATCGCGCTGGTTCTGTACAAAGATGGCGAACGCCGTTACATCCTGGCCCCTAAAGGCCTGAAAGCTGGCGACCAGATTCAGTCTGGCGTTGATGCTGCAATCAAAGCAGGCAACACCCTGCCGATGCGCAATATCCCGGTTGGTTCTACCGTTCATAACGTAGAAATGAAACCAGGTAAAGGCGGTCAGCTGGCGCGTTCCGCGGGTACTTACGTTCAGATCGTTGCGCGTGACGGTGCTTATGTCACCCTGCGTCTGCGTTCTGGTGAAATGCGTAAAGTCGAAGCAGACTGCCGCGCTACTCTGGGCGAAGTTGGCAATGCTGAGCATATGCTGCGCGTTCTGGGTAAAGCTGGTGCTGCACGCTGGCGTGGTGTTCGTCCTACCGTTCGCGGTACTGCGATGAACCCAGTCGATCACCCACATGGTGGTGGTGAAGGTCGTAACTTTGGTAAGCACCCGGTAACTCCGTGGGGCGTTCAGACCAAAGGTAAGAAGACCCGCAGCAACAAGCGTACTGATAAATTTATCGTACGTCGCCGTAGCAAATAATTTTAGAGGATAAGCCATGCCACGTTCTCTCAAGAAAGGTCCTTTTATTGACCTGCACTTGCTGAAGAAGGTAGAGAAAGCGGTGGAAAGCGGAGACAAGAAGCCCCTGCGCACTTGGTCCCGTCGTTCAACGATCTTTCCTAACATGATCGGTTTGACCATCGCTGTCCATAATGGTCGTCAGCACGTTCCAGTCTTTGTTACCGACGAAATGGTTGGTCACAAACTGGGTGAATTCGCACCGACTCGTACTTATCGCGGCCACGCTGCTGATAAAAAAGCGAAGAAGAAATAAGGTAGGAGGAAGAGATGGAAACTTTAGCTCAACATCGCCATGCTCGTTCTTCTGCACAGAAGGTTCGCCTTGTTGCTGACCTGATTCGCGGTAAGAAAGTGTCGCAGGCCCTGGACATCCTGACCTATACCAACAAGAAAGCTGCGGTATTGGTCAAGAAAGTACTGGAATCTGCCATTGCTAACGCTGAACACAACGATGGCGCTGACATCGACGATCTGAAAGTCGCGAAAATTTTCGTAGATGAAGGCCCAAGCATGAAGCGCATTATGCCGCGTGCGAAAGGTCGTGCAGATCGCATCCTGAAGCGCACCAGCCACATTACTGTGGTTGTGTCCGATCGCTGAGACTCTGGAGACTAGCAATGGGTCAGAAAGTACATCCTAATGGTATTCGCCTGGGTATTGTAAAACCATGGAACTCTACCTGGTTTGCGAACACCAAAGAATTCGCTGACAACCTGGACAGCGATTTTAAAGTACGTCAGTACCTGACTAAGGAACTGGCTAAAGCGTCTGTATCTCGTATCGTTATCGAGCGTCCAGCTAAGAGCATCCGTGTGACTATTCACACTGCTCGCCCTGGCATCGTTATCGGTAAGAAAGGCGAAGACGTAGAAAAACTGCGCAAGGTCGTAGCGGATATCGCTGGCGTTCCTGCACAGATCAATATCGCTGAAGTTCGTAAGCCTGAACTGGACGCTAAATTGGTTGCTGACAGCATCACTTCTCAGCTGGAACGTCGCGTTATGTTCCGTCGTGCTATGAAGCGTGCTGTACAGAACGCAATGCGTCTGGGCGCTAAAGGTATCAAAGTTGAAGTTAGCGGCCGTCTGGGCGGCGCGGAAATCGCACGTACCGAATGGTACCGCGAAGGTCGCGTACCGCTGCACACTCTGCGTGCTGACATCGACTACAACACCTCTGAAGCGCACACCACTTACGGTGTAATCGGCGTTAAGGTATGGATCTTCAAAGGTGAGATCCTGGGTGGTATGGCTGCTGTTGAACAACCGGAAAAACCGGCTGCTCAACCTAAAAAGCAGCAGCGTAAAGGCCGTAAATAAGGAGCGTCGCTGATGTTACAACCAAAGCGTACAAAATTCCGTAAAGTGCACAAAGGCCGCAACCGTGGTCTGGCGCAGGGTACGGATGTTAGCTTCGGCACTTTCGGTCTGAAAGCTGTTGGCCGTGGTCGTCTGACTGCACGTCAGATCGAAGCAGCACGTCGTGCAATGACCCGTGCAGTTAAGCGTCAAGGTAAGATCTGGATCCGTGTATTCCCGGACAAACCGATCACCGAGAAGCCACTGGAAGTTCGTATGGGTAAAGGTAAAGGTAACGTGGAGTACTGGGTTGCCTTGATCCAACCGGGCAAAGTCCTTTATGAAATGGACGGTGTTCCGGAAGAGCTGGCCCGTGAAGCCTTCGGCCTGGCAGCAGCGAAACTGCCTATCAAAACCACCTTTGTAACTAAGACGGTGATGTAATGAAAGCAAAAGAGCTGCGTGAAAAAAGCGTTGAAGAGCTGAACGCTGAGCTGCTGAACCTGCTGCGTGAGCAGTTCAACCTGCGTATGCAGGCTGCAAGTGGCCAGCTGCAACAGACTCACCTGCTGAAGCAAGTGCGTCGCAATGTTGCGCGCGTTAAGACTTTACTGACTCAGAAGGCGGGTGCGTAATGACCGATAAAATCCGTACTCTGCAAGGTCGTGTTGTTAGCGATAAAATGGAGAAATCCATTGTTGTAGCTATCGAACGTTTTGTGAAACACCCGATCTACGGTAAATTCATCAAGCGTACGACCAAACTGCACGTACATGACGAGAACAACGAATGTGGTATCGGCGACAAGGTTGAAATCCGTGAATGCCGTCCACTGTCCAAGACTAAGTCCTGGACGCTGGTTCGCGTTGTAGAGAAAGCGGTTCTGTAATAGAGTACGCATTCTCAATACGAATAAACGGCTCAGCGATGAGCCGTTTATTTTTTCTACCCATATTGCAGAAGCGGTGTTATAATGCCGCGCCCTCGATATGGGGCTTTTTAACGGCTCTGATTTTAGAGTCTCAGGTAGTAGTTGACATTAGCGGAGCACTAAAATGATCCAAGAACAGACTATGCTGAACGTCGCCGACAACTCCGGTGCACGTCGCGTAATGTGTATCAAGGTTCTGGGTGGCTCGCACCGTCGCTACGCAGGCGTAGGCGACATCATCAAGATCACCATCAAGGAAGCAATTCCACGTGGTAAGGTCAAAAAAGGTGATGTGCTGAAGGCGGTAGTGGTGCGCACCAAGAAGGGTGTTCGTCGCCCTGACGGTTCTGTCATTCGCTTCGATGGTAATGCATGCGTTATTTTAAACAATAACAGCGAGCAGCCTATCGGCACGCGTATCTTTGGGCCGGTAACTCGTGAACTTCGTACTGAGAAGTTCATGAAAATTATCTCTCTGGCACCAGAAGTACTCTAAGGAGCGAATCATGGCAGCGAAAATCCGTCGTGATGACGAAGTTATCGTGTTAACCGGTAAAGATAAAGGTAAACGCGGTAAAGTAAAAAATGTTCTGTCTTCCGGCAAACTTGTCGTTGAAGGTATCAACCTGGTTAAGAAACATCAGAAGCCGGTTCCGGCCCTGAACCAACCAGGCGGCATCGTTGAAAAAGAAGCTGCTATTCAGGTTTCTAACGTTGCAATCTTCAATGCGGCTACCGGTAAGGCTGACCGTGTAGGCTTTAGATTCGAAGACGGCAAAAAAGTCCGTTTCTTCAAGTCTAACAGCGAAACTATCAAGTAATTTGGAGTAGTACGATGGCGAAACTGCATGATTACTACAAAGACGAAGTAGTTAACAAACTCATGACTGAGTTTAGCTACAATTCTGTCATGCAAGTCCCTCGGGTCGAGAAGATCACCCTGAACATGGGTGTTGGTGAAGCGATCGCTGACAAGAAACTGCTGGATAACGCAGCAGCTGACCTGACAGCAATCTCCGGTCAAAAACCGCTGATCACCAAAGCACGCAAATCTGTTGCAGGCTTCAAAATCCGTCAGGGCTATCCGATCGGCTGTAAAGTAACTCTGCGTGGCGAACGCATGTGGGAGTTCCTTGAGCGCCTGATCACTATTGCTGTTCCACGTATCCGTGACTTCCGTGGCTTGTCCGCTAAGTCTTTCGACGGTCGTGGTAACTACAGCATGGGTGTCCGTGAGCAGATCATCTTCCCAGAAATCGACTACGATAAAGTCGACCGCGTGCGTGGTTTGGATATTACCATTACCACTACTGCGAAATCTGACGAAGAAGGCCGTGCTCTGCTGGCTGCCTTTGACTTCCCGTTCCGCAAGTAAGGTAGGGTTACTGAATGGCTAAGCAATCAATGAAAGCACGCGAAGTAAAGCGCGTAGCTTTAGCTGATAAATTCTTCGCTAAACGCGCTGAACTGAAAGCGATCATTTCTGATGTGAACGCTTCCGACGAAGATCGTTGGAATGCGGTTCTCAAGCTGCAGTCTCTGCCGCGTGATTCCAGCCCGTCTCGTCAGCGTAACCGCTGTCGTCAAACAGGTCGTCCACATGGTTATGTGGGCAAGTTTGGGTTGAGCCGTATCAAACTGCGTGAAGCCGCCATGCGCGGTGAAGTACCAGGCTTGAAAAAGGCTAGCTGGTAATTACCAATTGAATCACGGGAGTAAAGACAGATGAGCATGCAAGATCCGATCGCGGATATGCTGACCCGTATCCGTAACGGTCAGGCCGCGAACAAAGTTGCGGTCACCATGCCTTCCGCCAAGCTGAAAGTGGCAATTGCCAACGTGCTGAAGGAAGAAGGTTTTATCGAAGATTTTAAAGTTGAAGGCGACACCAAGCCGGAACTGGAACTTACTCTCAAGTATTTCCAGGGTAAAGCTGTTGTAGAAAGCATTCAGCGTGTCAGCCGCCCAGGCCTGCGCATCTATAAGAAAAAAGATGAGCTGCCAAAAGTAATGGCTGGTCTTGGTATCGCAGTTGTTTCTACCTCTAAAGGTGTTATGACTGATCGTGCAGCGCGCCAGGCTGGTCTTGGTGGCGAAATTATCTGCTACGTAGCCTAATCGGAGGAAAGAATGTCTCGTGTTGCTAAAGCACCGGTCGTTATTCCTGCCGGCGTTGATGTCAAAATCGACGGTCAGGTTATTACGATCAAAGGTAAAAACGGCGAGCTGACTCGTACCCTCAACAAAGCTGTTGAAGTTAAACATGCAGATAACGCTCTGACCTTCGGTCCACGTGATGGTTTCGTGGATGGGTGGGCTCAGGCTGGTACCGCGCGTGCCCTGCTGAACTCAATGGTTGTTGGTGTTACCGAAGGCTTCACTAAAAAGCTTCAGCTGGTTGGTGTAGGTTATCGTGCAGCTATCAAAGGGAATGCAGTAGGCCTGTCTCTGGGCTTCTCACACCCTGTTGAGCATCCGCTGCCGGCCGGTATCACTGCAGAATGCCCGACTCAGACTGAAATCGTGCTGAAAGGCGCTGATAAACAGCTGATCGGTCAGGTTGCAGCAGATCTGCGCGCCTACCGTCGTCCTGAGCCTTATAAAGGCAAGGGTGTTCGTTACGCCGACGAAGTCGTGCGTACCAAAGAGGCTAAGAAGAAGTAAGGTAACACTATGGATAAGAAATCTGCTCGTATCCGTCGTGCGACCCGCGCACGCCGCAAGCTCAAAGAGCTGGGTGCAACTCGCCTGGTGGTACATCGTACCCCGCGTCATATTTACGCACAGGTAATTGCACCGAACGGTTCTGAAGTTCTGGTAGCTGCTTCTACTGTAGAAAAAGCTATCTCAGAACAATTGAAGTATACCGGTAACAAAGACGCCGCTGCAGCTGTAGGTAAAGCTGTTGCAGAACGCGCTCTGGAAAAAGGCATCAGCAATGTTTCCTTTGACCGTTCCGGGTTCCAATATCATGGTCGTGTCCAGGCACTGGCAGATGCTGCCCGTGAAGCTGGCCTTCAGTTCTAAGGTAGAGGTGTAAGATGGCTCACATCGAAAAACAGGCTGGCGAACTGCAGGAAAAGCTGATCGCGGTAAACCGCGTATCTAAAACCGTTAAAGGTGGTCGTATTTTCTCCTTCACAGCTCTGACTGTAGTTGGTGATGGTAACGGTCGCGTTGGTTTTGGTTACGGTAAAGCGCGTGAAGTTCCAGCAGCGATCCAGAAAGCGATGGAAAAAGCCCGTCGCAATATGATTAACGTCGCGCTGAACAACGGTACCCTGCAACACCCAGTTAAAGGTGTTCACACGGGTTCTCGTGTATTCATGCAGCCAGCTTCCGAAGGTACCGGTATCATCGCCGGTGGTGCAATGCGCGCCGTTCTGGAAGTTGCTGGAGTTCATAACGTTCTGGCTAAAGCATATGGTTCCACCAACCCGATCAACGTGGTTCGTGCAACTATTGATGGCCTGGAAAATATGAATTCTCCAGAAATGGTCGCTGCCAAGCGTGGTAAATCCGTTGAAGAAATTCTGGGGTAATTGACCATGGCAAAGACTATTAAAATCACTCAAACCCGCAGTGCAATCGGTCGTCTGCCGAAACACAAGGCAACGCTGCTTGGCCTGGGTCTGCGTCGTATTGGTCATACCGTTGAGCGCGAGGATACTCCTGCTGTTCGTGGTATGGTCAACGCGGTTTACTTCATGGTTAAAGTTGAGGAGTAAGAGATGCGTTTAAATACTCTGTCTCCGGCCGAAGGCTCTAAAAAGGCGGGTAAACGCCTGGGTCGTGGTATCGGTTCTGGCCTCGGCAAAACCGGTGGTCGTGGTCACAAAGGTCAGAACTCTCGTTCTGGCGGTGGCGTACGTCGCGGTTTCGAGGGTGGCCAGATGCCACTGTACCGTCGTCTGCCGAAGTTCGGCTTCACCTCTCGCAAAGCAGCGATCACAGCGGAAATCCGTCTGTCTGACCTGGCGAAAGTTGAAGGCGGCGTTGTAGACCTGAACACGCTGAAAGCGGCTAACATTATCGGTATCCAGATCGAGTTCGCGAAAGTGATTCTGGCTGGTGAAGTTTCTACTCCGGTAACTGTTCGTGGCCTGCGTGTTACTAAAGGTGCTCGTGCTGCTATCGAAGCTGCTGGCGGTAAAATTGAGGAATAAGTAGCAGATGGCTAAGCAACCGGGATTAGATTTTCAAAGTGCCAAAGGTGGATTTGGCGAGCTGAAACGCAGACTGCTGTTTGTAATCGGCGCGCTGATTGTGTTCCGTATTGGCTCTTTTATTCCGATCCCTGGTATTGATGCCGCTGTACTTGCCAAACTGCTTGAGCAACAGCGAGGCACCATCATTGAAATGTTCAACATGTTCTCTGGTGGTGCTCTCAGCCGTGCTTCTATTTTCGCGCTGGGTATTATGCCGTACATTTCGGCATCGATTATTATCCAGCTGCTGACGGTCGTTCATCCGGCCCTGGCAGAGCTGAAGAAAGAAGGGGAGTCTGGACGTCGTAAGATTAGCCAGTACACCCGTTACGGCACTCTGGTGCTGGCAATATTCCAGTCGATCGGTATTGCTACCGGTCTTCCGAATATGCCTGGTATGCAGGGCCTGGTATTAAACCCAGGCTTTGCATTCTATTTCACCGCTGTTGTTAGTCTGGTCACAGGGACCATGTTCCTGATGTGGCTCGGCGAACAGATTACTGAACGAGGTATCGGTAACGGTATCTCAATCATTATCTTCGCCGGTATCGTTGCGGGTCTCCCGCCGGCCATCGCCCATACTATCGAGCAAGCGCGTCAAGGCGACCTGCACTTCCTCCTGTTGCTGTTGGTTGCAGTATTAGTATTTGCAGTGACGTTCTTTGTTGTCTTCGTTGAACGTGGTCAACGCCGCATTGTGGTGAACTACGCTAAGCGTCAACAGGGTCGTCGTGTCTATGCTGCACAGAGCACACATTTACCGCTGAAAGTGAATATGGCGGGGGTTATCCCGGCTATCTTCGCTTCCAGTATTATTCTGTTCCCGGCAACCATCGCGTCATGGTTCGGGGGCGGTACTGGTTGGAACTGGCTGACAACAATTTCGCTGTATTTGCAGCCTGGGCAACCACTTTATGTGTTACTCTATGCGTCTGCGATCATCTTCTTCTGTTTCTTCTACACGGCGTTGGTCTTCAACCCGCGTGAAACAGCAGATAACCTGAAGAAGTCCGGTGCATTTGTACCAGGAATTCGTCCGGGAGAGCAAACGGCGAAGTATATCGATAAAGTAATGACTCGCCTGACTTTGGTTGGTGCGCTTTATATTACTTTTATCTGCCTGATCCCGGAGTTCATGCGTGATGCAATGAAAGTACCGTTCTACTTCGGTGGGACCTCACTGCTTATCGTTGTTGTCGTGATTATGGACTTTATGGCTCAAGTGCAAACTCTGATGATGTCCAGTCAGTATGAGTCTGCATTGAAGAAGGCGAACCTGAAAGGCTACGGCCGCTAACTGGTCGCCTGAGAAGTTACGGAGAGTAAAAATGAAAGTTCGTGCTTCCGTCAAGAAATTATGCCGTAACTGCAAAATCGTTAAGCGTGATGGTGTCATCCGTGTGATTTGCAGTGCCGAGCCGAAGCATAAACAGCGCCAAGGCTGATTATTTCGCATATTTTTCTTGCAAAGTTGGGTTGAGCTGGCTAGATTAGCCAGCCAATCTTTTGTATGTCTGTACGTTTCCATTTGAGTATCCTGAAAACGGGCTTTTCAGCATGGTGCGTACATATTAAATAGTAGGAGTGCATAGTGGCCCGTATAGCAGGCATTAACATTCCTGATCAGAAACATGCTGTGATCGCATTAACTTCGATCTACGGCGTCGGCAAGACCCGTTCTAAAGCCATTCTGGCTGCAGCGGGTATCGCTGAAGATGTTAAGATCAGTGAGCTGTCTGAAGAACAAATCGACACGCTGCGTGACGAAGTTGCCAAATTTGTCGTTGAAGGTGATCTGCGCCGTGAAATCAGCATGAGCATCAAGCGCCTGATGGATCTTGGTTGCTATCGCGGTTTGCGTCATCGTCGTGGTCTGCCAGTGCGCGGTCAGCGTACTAAGACCAACGCACGTACCCGTAAGGGTCCGCGCAAACCGATCAAGAAATAATCGGGGTGATTGAATAATGGCAAAGGCACCAGTTCGTGCACGTAAACGTGTAAGAAAACAAGTCTCTGACGGCGTGGCTCATATCCATGCTTCTTTCAACAACACCATCGTTACTATTACTGATCGTCAGGGTAACGCATTGGGTTGGGCAACAGCCGGTGGTTCCGGTTTCCGTGGTTCTCGCAAATCCACTCCGTTCGCAGCTCAGGTTGCAGCAGAGCGTTGCGCTGAAGCCGTAAAAGAATACGGCATCAAGAATCTGGAAGTTATGGTTAAAGGTCCGGGTCCGGGTCGTGAATCTACTGTTCGCGCTCTGAACGCCGCTGGTTTCCGCATCACGAATATTACTGATGTGACTCCGATCCCTCATAACGGTTGTCGTCCGCCGAAAAAACGTCGCGTATAACGCTCGTTTTTTAGGTTAGTTGGAGATAGAAAATGGCAAGATATTTGGGTCCTAAGCTCAAGCTGAGCCGTCGTGAGGGCACCGACTTATTCCTTAAGTCTGGCGTTCGCGCGATCGATACCAAGTGTAAAATTGAACAAGCTCCTGGCCAGCACGGTGCGCGTAAACCGCGTCTGTCTGACTATGGTGTGCAGTTGCGTGAAAAGCAAAAAGTTCGCCGTATCTACGGTGTGCTGGAGCGTCAGTTCCGTAACTACTATAAAGAAGCAGCACGTCTGAAAGGCAACACAGGTGAAAACCTGCTGGCTCTGCTGGAAGGTCGTCTGGACAACGTTGTATACCGTATGGGCTTCGGCGCGACTCGTGCTGAATCACGCCAGCTGGTTAGCCATAAAGCAATCATGGTAAACGGTCGTGTTGTTAACATCGCTTCTTATCAGGTTAAAGCGAATGACGTTGTTAGCATTCGTGAGAAAGCGAAAAAGCAATCTCGCGTGAAAGCCGCTCTGGAGCTGGCTGAGCAGCGTGAAAAGCCAACCTGGCTGGAAGTTGATGCTGGCAAGATGGAAGGTACGTTCAAGCGTCAGCCAGAACGTTCTGATCTGTCTGCGGACATTAACGAACACCTGATCGTCGAGCTTTACTCCAAGTAAAGCTTAGTACCAAAGAGAGGACACAATGCAGGGTTCTGTGACAGAGTTTCTAAAACCGCGCCTGGTAGATATCGAGCAAGTGAGTTCGACGCACGCCAAGGTGACCCTTGAGCCTTTAGAGCGTGGCTTTGGCCATACTCTGGGTAACGCACTGCGCCGTATTCTGCTCTCATCGATGCCGGGTTGCGCGGTGACCGAGGTTGAGATTGATGGTGTACTTCATGAGTACAGCACCAAAGAAGGCGTTCAGGAAGATATCCTTGAAATCCTGCTCAACCTGAAAGGGCTGGCGGTGAGAGTTCAGGGTAAAGATGAAGTTATTCTTACTCTGAATAAATCTGGCATTGGCCCTGTGACTGCAGCCGACATCACCCACGACGGTGATGTTGAAATCGTCAAGCCGCAGCACGTGATCTGCCACCTGACCGATGAGAACGCAGCGATTAGCATGCGTATCAAAGTTCAGCGCGGTCGTGGTTATGTGCCGGCTTCTGCCCGAATTCATTCGGAAGAAGATGAGCGCCCAATCGGCCGTCTGCTGGTCGACGCATGCTACAGCCCTGTAGAGCGTATTGCCTACAATGTTGAAGCAGCGCGTGTAGAACAGCGTACCGACCTGGACAAGCTGGTCATCGAAATGGAAACCAATGGCACAATCGATCCTGAAGAGGCGATTCGTCGTGCGGCAACCATCCTGGCAGAACAACTGGAAGCTTTCGTTGACTTACGTGATGTACGTCAGCCGGAAGTGAAAGAAGAGAAACCAGAATTCGATCCGATCCTGCTGCGCCCTGTTGACGATCTGGAATTGACTGTCCGCTCTGCTAACTGCCTCAAGGCAGAAGCTATCCACTATATCGGTGATCTGGTACAGCGTACCGAGGTTGAGTTGCTGAAAACGCCGAACCTGGGTAAAAAATCTCTTACCGAGATTAAAGACGTGCTGGCTTCACGTGGTCTGTCTCTGGGCATGCGCCTGGAAAACTGGCCACCGGCAAGCATTGCTGACGAGTAACCGGATCACAGGTTAAGGTTTTACTGAGAAGGATAAGGTCATGCGCCATCGTAAGAGTGGTCGTCAACTGAACCGCAACAGCAGCCATCGCCAGGCTATGTTCCGCAACATGGCAGGTTCACTGGTTCGTCATGAAATCATCAAGACGACCCTGCCTAAAGCGAAAGAGCTGCGTCGCGTAGTTGAGCCGCTGATTACTCTTGCCAAGACTGACAGCGTTGCTAATCGTCGTCTGGCATTCGCCCGTACTCGTGATAACGAGATCGTGGCAAAACTGTTTAACGAACTGGGCCCGCGTTTCGCGAGCCGTGCCGGTGGTTACACTCGCATTCTGAAGTGTGGCTTCCGTGCAGGCGACAACGCGCCGATGGCTTACATCGAGCTGGTTGATCGTTCAGAGAAAGCAGAAGCTGCTGCAGAGTAATCTGTAGTAACGTAAAAAAACCCGCCTCGGCGGGTTTTTTTATATCCGCAGAATCACCACTTATCTACAATGTCTGTATCTTTTCTGCTCATCCCCTGGAGTTCATTATGTGGTTGCTCGATCAGTGGGCTGAACGCCATATTTCCGATGCCCAAAACAAAGGCGAGTTCGACAATCTTCCCGGTAGCGGTGAACCGCTGATGCTGGATGATGATTCACATATTCCAACCGACTTACGCGCCGGCTATCGCTTACTGAAAAATGCAGGCTGTTTACCTCCTGAACTTCAGCAACGCAATGAAGCCGTCGAACTTGCCGATCTGCTTAAAGGCATTCATAAGGACGACCCCCGGTACTCCGAAATCAGTCGTCGTTTAGCGCTTATCGAGCTAAAGCTTCGCCAGACGGGAATGAATACCGACTTTTTGCATGGCGAATACAGTGAAAGGTTAAGGCAAAAAATAAACGAGGAGTAGCCATGTACCGCATAGGTGAACTTGCGAAACTTGCTAACGTAACGCCGGATACTATCCGCTACTACGAAAAGCAGCAGATGATCGATCATGAGGTCAGAACGGAAGGTGGATTTCGCCTTTATACGGATAACGACCTGCAACGCCTGCGTTTTATCCGCTATGCACGGCAGCTCGGATTCACGCTGGAGTCGATCCGTGAACTGCTGTCGATCCGTATCGATCCTGAACATCACACGTGTCAGGAATCGAAAAGCATCGTGAAGGCCAGGCTGGATGAAGTTGAAGCACGAATTCAGGAGCTGCAAGCCATGCAGCGGTCTCTGCAAAGGCTGAACGACGCGTGCTGCGGTACTGCTCACAGCAGCGTTTATTGCTCAATTCTGGAAGCACTTGAGCAGGGGGCGAGTAGTGAAACTCAGGGTTGTTGATTTTTTATCAGGCAGGGTCTAGACTCCAGCCGACATTAACTATGCTCAGGAGAAATGATGAGCCGCTATCAGCATACTAAGGGACAAATTAAGGATAACGCCATTGAGGCATTGCTTCACGACCCGCTTTTCAGACAGCGTGTTGAGAAGAACAAAAAAGGGAAAGGCAGTTATTTGCGTAAAGGTAAACATGCACAACGGGGTAACTGGGAGGCCAGTGGCAAGCAAGCGAATCGCTTTTTTACCACTGGCCTTTCTGTTTTTCTCGCCTGATTAAACGCGATTATTCTGTTCTTTTAACAGATCGCGAATTTCAGTCAGCAAGACTTCTTCTTTAGTTGGTGCTGGCGGGGCAGCAGCCGGTTCTTCTTTTTTACGGTTAAGTCTGTTGATAAGTTTGATGGCCATGAAAATGGCAAATGCCACAATCACGAAATCAAAAACGTTCTGAATGAATACGCCATAGTGCATTACAACCGCAGGGATATCGCCCTGAGCTTCCCGCAGGGTGAAGGCGAATTGTTTGAAATCAATGCCTCCAATCAACAGCCCTAACGGCGGCATAATAATGTCGGCGACTAACGATGAAACGATCTTACCGAACGCCGCACCAATAATGACACCCACAGCCAAATCCACCACATTCCCGCGCATCGCAAATTCGCGAAATTCTTTAATAAAACTCATTATGTTCTCCTTGTGCCAGCTGACGCCTATAAGTTTAACAAATGATTAGCTAATTGCCATTGGGGATAAATAATCGTTATGCAAAATAAAAGGCATGTAAATTAAAAGGTTAATATTCGGGTGCTCTTGAAGGAGCACCCGGATCCTTACAGGAAGAATGGACTTGGCTGGAATAAACGCTCGACGTCGGTAATAAACTTTTTATCGGTTAGGAACATAATAACGTGGTCCCCCTGCTCGATACGTAAATTATCATTGGCGATCATGACATCGTTACCTCGCACTACGGCGCCGATAATGGTGCCTGGTGGAAGTTTAATTTCGTCGATCGCACGACCGACAACGCGCGATGTCGTTTCATCTCCGTGCGCAACGGCTTCAATGGCTTCTGCAACACCACGACGAAGGGACGAAACGCCGACGATATCCGCTTTACGCACGTGGCTTAACAGGGCAGAAATGGTGGCTTGCTGAGGTGAAATAGCAATATCAATCACGCTTCCCTGTACCAGATCGACATAAGCCTTACGCTGAATAAGCACCATCACTTTTTTTGCTCCCATACGCTTGGCGAGCATGGCGGACATAATATTCGCTTCGTCGTCGTTGGTGACGGCAATAAAAAGATCGACCTGATCGATATGCTCTTCGGCCAGTAATTCCTGATCCGAAGCATCGCCATAAAACACGATGGTATTCTGGAGTTTTTCAGCCAGCTCCGACGCGCGCTGCTGATCTCGTTCGATCAGCTTCACGCTATAGTCTTTTTCCAGTCGTCTCGCCAGGCCTGCGCCAATATTACCGCCGCCGACCAGCATAATACGTTTATACGGTTTTTCGAGACGCTGTAGCTCACTCATCACCGCGCGGATATGCTGAGACGCCGCAATAAAGAATACTTCATCTCCGGCTTCGACAATGGTGGAACCTTGCGGACGGATAGGCCTGTCGTGACGGAAAATAGCCGCAACACGCGTATCGATATGGGGCATATGCTCGCGCATTGTCGACAGGGCATTACCAATCAGCGGGCCGCCGTAATAGGCCTTCACGACCGCCAGGCTTACTTTTCCTTCAGCAAAGTTCACAACCTGCAACGCGCCCGGATACTCAATCAGACGATAAATACTGTCGATAACCAGCTGTTCTGGCGCAATAAGATGGTCGATGGGCACCGCTTCGGAATTAAACAGCTTCTCCGCATCCCGGACATAGTCCGGGGAACGAATGCGGGCGATGCGGTTCGGGGTGTTGAAAAGCGAGTAGGCCACCTGACAAGCAACCATGTTGGTTTCATCAGAACTGGTTACTGCAACCAGCATGTCGGCATCGTCCGCGCCCGCTTCACGGAGTACACGTGGATGAGAGCCGTGCCCCTGAACAACGCGGAGGTCAAACTTGTCCTGCAAAACGCGCAGACGATCGCCATTGGTATCCACAATGGTGATATCGTTGTTTTCACCCACGAGGTTTTCCGCCAGCGTTCCGCCAACTTGCCCGGCGCCCAGAATGATAATTTTCATCGTTCGTGACCTGTTCTCAACATCACTCTTTGATTAGCTTAGCGTAAAAGAAGCCATCACCCTCTTCTGCGCCAGGCAGGTTTTGCAGACCCGGTTGCTCAGGCGTACCTGTAGCGTGCAGCGCGGCGTCCGGGGTGCGTTTCAGGAAAGCCGCAATTTGCTGACTGTTCTCTTCCGGCAGAATGGAGCAGGTTGCATACACCAGGGTTCCGCCGGGTTTGAGGTGCGGCCAGATGGCATCCAGAATATCGGATTGCAGCTGGGCAAGCTCCTTGATATCACGATCGCGACGCAGCCATTTGATATCGGGATGACGACGAATAACGCCGGTTGCAGAGCAGGGGGCGTCGAGCAAAATGCGATCGAACCGGGTATCGCCACACCAGTCTGCGGGTTTGCGTCCATCGCCTTGCTTAACCTGCGCTTTCATACCCAGACGTTTGAGGTTGTCGTAGACGCGTGACAGGCGCTGCTCGTCAACATCTACGGCCATCACGCTGGCCTGCGGCGCCACTTCCAGAATGTGCGTTGTTTTACCCCCTGGTGCTGCACAGAGATCGAGGATGTGCTCCCCGTCCTTCGGTTCAAGCCAGGTCATGCAGCCCTGAGCGGATGCATCCTGTACCGTTACCCAGCCTTCGTCAAAGCCGGGTAATGCGTGTACCGGAGCAGGTGAGGCTAAACGAACCGCATCAGGATAAGCAGCGTGAGTGAAGCCACTCATCCCGGCGTCTTCCAGCAGGGCCAGCCATGCGTCGCGCGTGTGATGGTTACGATTGACGCGTAACCACATCGGCGGACGTTGATTATTGGCATCAGCGATCTCTTGCCATTGCTGTGGGTAGGCTTTTTTAAGGCGATTCAGCAGCCATTCAGGGTGCAGGAAGCGCGCTTCGCTTTGCGCAAATTCTGCCAGCAGTTCGTCCTGCTGACGCTGGAACTGACGCAGCACGCCGTTGATCAGTCCTTTCAGCTGAGGACGTTTAATCGCAACGGCACCCTCCACTGTCTCAGCCAGCGCAGCATGAGGAGGAATGCGGGTATGCAGAAGCTGATAGAAACCGACCATGATTAAATAATGCACGGTGCGCTGCTTGCCGCTCATCGGGCGTGACATCAGCTTGTTGATTAACCATTCAAGCTGAGAAAGGGTGCGCAGAACGCCAAAGCAAAGCTCCTGGAGCAGGGCTTTGTCTTTATCGGAAACCTTTTGTTGCAGTGGAGGCAGGACATTACTCAGTGACTGGCCCTGCTCGATAACCTGCTCAACGGCCTGAGCCGCCATGGTGCGTAGATTTTGTCTTTTCATAACCGTAAAAATAAAAATGCCCGGACACACCGGGCTTTAAGAGTAAATGCGTTCAGGCAAGGCGATTGCCAGGGATGAACCATTCACGACGGGAATTTAACAGGTCCTGCGCGCTCATCGCCTTTTTACCGGCCGGTTGCAGCGATTCAAGATTCAGGATCCCTTCTCCGGTCGCAACCTGAATACCGTTTTTACTGGCGTCGATAATCGTACCGGGCTCTGCCGAGGTATTGCCGTTAATAACGGAAGCTTTCCAGACTTTAACTGGCTGCTCATCAATCATTAACCAGCTCATCGGCCACGGATTAAAGGCGCGGATGCAGCGTTCGAGTTGAGCTGCTGACAGGAACCAGTCGATCCGGGCTTCTTCTTTACTCAGCTTTTCAGCATAGGTCACCTGCGACTCATCCTGAACATCAGGTTTCGCCGTATTATCAGCAAGCTGTTGCAACGTCTCAATCAGCCCCTGCGGGCCGAGATCCGCCAGCTTGTCATACAGCGTGGCGCTGGTATCTTCTGCGGTAATGGGACACGCCAGTTTATACAGCATGTCGCCAGTGTCTAAACCTACGTCCATCTTCATGATTGTAACGCCTGTTTCAGCATCGCCTGCCCACAGAGCGCGCTGAATTGGGGCCGCACCACGCCAGCGTGGGAGCAAGGAACCATGGACGTTAATACAGCCCAGACGGGGCATATCGAGTACCGCTTTCGGCAGAATGAGGCCGTAAGCCACAACCACCATCACGTCGGCATTCAGGTCTGCCACTAACTGCTGGTTTTCCTGAGGTCGTAATGACGCTGGCTGGAATACCGGTAAACCATGCGTTTCTGCCAGTACTTTAACCGGGCCAGGCATCAGTTTTTTACCGCGGCCAGCCGGACGGTCCGGCTGAGTGAATACGCCAACGATTTGATGGCCAGACGATAACAGCGCGTCGAGATGACGCGCTGCAAAATCAGGGGTACCCGCGAAGATTATACGTAGTGATGTAGACACGTTATTCCTTGTATCCGGGGGGCGTTATGCGCGAGAACGCAAACGATCCAGTTTCTCTACTTTCTGACGAATACGCTGTTGTTTCAGTGGTGAGAGGTAATCGATAAACAGTTTACCGACCAGGTGATCCATCTCATGCTGAATGCAAATCGCCAGCAGATCGTCGGCTTCCAGTTCAAACGGATTGCCGTCACGATCCAGTGCGCGAATTTTAACTTTTTCGGCACGTGGCACCAAAGCGCGCTGTTCAGGGATGGACAGACAGCCTTCCTCAATACCTGTTTCGCCGCTTTTTTCAAGCAGTTCAGGGTTGATCAGCACCAGGCGCTCATCGCGATTTTCAGAAACGTCGATCACGATAATACGCTTGTGAATGTCTACCTGGGTCGCCGCCAGGCCAATGCCTTCTTCAGCGTACATGGTATCGAACATATCATCGACGATACGCTGAATTTCTGCATTCACTTCTTTAACCGGTTCCGCGACGATGCGAAGGCGCTCGTCAGGAATATGTAACACTTGCAAAACTGCCATAAATTTCCAGAGTCGTGTTCAGGAGTTGAAAAGAATATTACTTCTATTCTAGACAAATCCCCGGTCGATTGACAGCATCAGTGACCAATCGCAAAGATTGCTGAGGCTGCTTATGGCAGGGAAAAGGATGACGTCCACAGAGATATGGTTACGGCTTATAAACATCGGATCGTTATACGGTGATGCGATGCTGGAAACCGCGCAGCGGTTGCTTCGTCAGGCTACCGTTGATGCTGACGCTGTCAAAGAGGCAGGGCTTTCGGCCAAACATGTCGCAAAGTTTTTTTCATTCAGTGAGAGTGAACTTGAACGTAGCCTGGAATGGCTGGAGCACGCAGACAACCATCTTCTCACGGCTGACGATCCTCGCTTCCCGCCATTGTTGCGTTTGATCCCTGATTTTCCCGGGGCGCTATTTGTGCGAGGCCGCGTTGACGTGCTTAACAGCATGCAGCTTGCGGTTGTGGGCAGCCGTGCGCCCTCATGGTATGGCGTGCGGTGGGGAAAAATTCTCAGTGAACAGCTGTCTCAATGTGGCTTTACGATCACCAGTGGCCTGGCTTGCGGCATCGATGGTGTCGCACATCATGCGGCGTTGACAGCAAAAGGGCGAAGTGTCGCCGTGCTTGGCAATGGTCTTTTTAGTCTCTACCCGCGTCGTCATCACGTTCTGGCTGAGCAACTTATCGCTTCAGAGGGGGCGATAGTGTCTGAGTTTTCACTCTCAACATCGCCCAGGCCGGGTAACTTTCCACGGCGTAACCGGATCATCAGCGGGTTAAGCCAGGGCGTGCTGGTGGTCGAAGCTGCGATTCGAAGTGGATCGCTGGTGACCGCCAGGTGCGCGCTGGAGCAGGGGCGTGAAGTTTTTGCGCTGCCCGGCCCGTTGGGGAACCCCGGCTGCGAAGGCCCTCACTGGCTGATAAAACAGGGGGCAACGCTGGTGACCTGTAAAGAGGATATCCTGGAAAATTTGCAGTATGGATTGCATTGGTTGCAGGATAATCGCCAAAAGCGACATATTTCATCGGATCAGGAGGCCGTAGCATTGCCATTTCCCAAGCTCCTGGCTAACGTAGGAGATGAGGTAACACCTGTTGACGTTGTCGCTGAACGTGCCGGCCAACCTGTGCCAGTAACGGTAGCACAGCTACTCGAACTGGAGTTAGCAGGGTGGATCGCAGCTGTACCCGGCGGCTATGTCCGAATAAGGAGGGCATGCCATGTTCGACGTACTGATGTATTTGTTTGAGACTTACATCCACAACGAAGCAGAAATGCAGGTGGATCAGGACAAATTAACACGGGATCTGACCGACGCAGGTTTTGAGCGGGAAGATATCTATAATGCGTTGATGTGGCTGGATAAGTTGGCTGATTATCAGGACGGCCTCGCCGAACCGATGCAGCTTGCTTCTGACCCATTGTCTGTGCGCATCTATACAGCTGAAGAGTGTGAAAGGCTGGATGCCAGCTGCCGGGGATTCATCTTATTCCTCGAGCAGATTCAGGTGCTAAACCTCGAAACGAGAGAGATGGTGATAGAGCGCGTCATGGCGCTGGATACTGCTGAGTTTGAACTGGAAGATCTGAAATGGGTGATCCTGATGGTTCTGTTCAACATTCCGGGCTGTGAAAACGCCTATCAGCAAATGGAAGAATTACTCTTTGAAGTGAATGAAGGTATGCTGCATTAATTCTACGTGCAGCAACAAGAGTTGTTATGGCCAAATCAGCACTCTTTACGGTGCATAAAAACGAGCCCTGCCCACAGTGCGGGGCTGAACTTGTTATTCGGTCCGGGAAACACGGTCCGTTTCTCGGTTGTTCACACTATCCGGAATGTGATTATGTCCGTCCCCTGAAAAGCCAGGCGGACGGACATATCGTCAAAATTCTGGAGGGGCAGCTTTGCCCTCTCTGTGGCGGTGAACTGGCGCTGCGGCAGGGGCGTTTCGGGATGTTTATCGGATGCAGTCGCTACCCGGAATGTGAGCATACGGAACAAATTGATAAGCCAGATGAAACGGCAATTGCCTGCCCTCAGTGCCAGCGTGGTCAACTGGTGCAGCGCCGCTCTCGTTATGGCAAGACCTTCCATTCATGCGATCGCTATCCTGAATGCCAGTTCGTTATCAATTTCAAACCAGTAGCGGGCGTCTGCTCTCATTGCGATTATCCGTTACTTATAGAGAAGAAAACCGCGCAAGGCATGAAACGCTTTTGCGCCAGTAAACAATGTGGAAAGCCGGTTTCGGCGGATCAAATCAGTGAACAATAACCTGCCATCAGGCTCCATCGCTCAGGCGGTGGAAACCCTGAAAAAAGAAGAAGTCATCGCCTATCCAACAGAAGCCGTTTTTGGGGTCGGGTGCGATCCTGACAGCGAGGTTGCCGTTAGCCGGCTGCTGGCGCTTAAACAGCGGCCTGTCGAAAAAGGATTGATTCTGATCGCTGCGAATTACGAGCAGCTTAAACCTTATATTGATGATTCGATGCTGACACCTGCACAGCGGGAAACCATTTTTTCTGCGTGGCCTGGTCCCGTAACGTTTGTTTTTCCTGCACAGCCGACAACGCCGCGCTGGTTAACCGGGCGTTTCGATTCACTTGCGGTACGTGTCACCGACCATCCGCTGGTGGTGGAGCTATGCCAGGCATTTGGTAAACCTTTGGTTTCTACCAGCGCCAACCTGACCGGCCTTCCCCCTTGTCGGACAACCGAAGAAGTTCTGGCGCAATTCGGGAATGATTTCCCGGTAGCCGTCGGTGAAACCGGTGGTCGTCTTAACCCGTCAGAAATTCGCGATGCCTTGACCGGCGAACGTTTTCGCCAGGGATAATGTGATGGAAACCTACGCTGTATTTGGTAACCCGATCGCGCACAGCAAGTCGCCTCTGATCCATCAGCTGTTTGCGGATCAATTGCAGATAGATCATCCGTATGGTCGGGTCCTTGCGCCTGTTGATGCATTTATACCGACGCTGAATGGCTTTTTTGATGCGGGTGGTAAAGGTGCGAATGTGACGGTGCCTTTTAAAGAAGAGGCTTTCGGGCGTGCGGATGAGCTGACCGAGCGTGCGTCGCTCGCCGGTGCCGTTAATACGCTAAAGCGGCTCGAAGATGGCCGCCTTCTGGGCGATAACACCGACGGCATTGGTTTGCTCAGCGATCTGGAGCGACTGTCGTTTATTAAACCAGGCTTTCGGATCCTGCTGATCGGTGCGGGTGGCGCCTCGCGCGGCGTATTGCTTCCTCTCCTTTCTCTGGATTGTGCGGTG
Source organism: Enterobacter cloacae complex sp. I2 (assembly GCF_014896205.1). NCBI lineage: Bacteria > Pseudomonadati > Pseudomonadota > Gammaproteobacteria > Enterobacterales > Enterobacteriaceae > Enterobacter > Enterobacter cloacae complex sp. I2. The sequence goes on along the minus strand of NZ_JADBRA010000035.1, from coordinate 1,454 downwards.
ACGATTACCAACCGGACTTTCTCCAGAGCAGAAGAGCTGGCGGCGTTGTTCGCACATACTGGCAGCGTCACTGCGCTGGCGCTTGATGAGCTCGCGGGTCACGAATTTGACCTTGTGATTAATGCCACCTCCAGCGGTATTAATGGAGAGATCCCTGCAATTCCCGCGTCCCTGATTCATTCCCATATCTATGCCTATGACATGTTTTATCAAAAAGGGAAGACGCCTTTTCTGAACTGGTGCGAACAACAGGGAGCAAAACATATGGCTGATGGTCTGGGCATGCTGGTGGGGCAGGCGGCTCATGCGGTGTTACTCTGGCATGGCGTGTTACCCTCTGTAGAGCCGGTGATTGAAAAACTGAAACAGGAACTGATGGCGTGAATCAGGCGATTCATTTTCCCGACAGAGAAATCTGGGATGAGAACAGGCAAGCGGTTTGCTTCCCGGTGCTGGTGCATGGAATGCAGCTAACCTGTGCGATTAAAGGGGAAACGCTGCTCCAGCGCTTTGGGGGTTCAGAGCCGTTAGCGGTCTTTTGCGAAAATCGCTGGGATCTGGAAGAGGAAGCCAGCGATTTGATCCGCGATCAGCAGGAAGACGATCAGGGCTGGGTCTGGTTATCCTGATCCAGATAGTCATTCTTCCATTTAACGTAATTGTTCGCTGAGTATTTCAATCCTTCGATTTCCGCTTCTTTTAAGGGGCGGATCTGCTTAACCGGGCTGCCTAAATAGAGATAGCCACTTTCCAGGCGTTTGTTTTGTGGAACAAGGCTCCCTGCGCCGATCATTACGTCATCTTCTACTATGACGCCATCCAGCAAAATCGATCCCATCCCAACGAGAACCCTGTTACCGATCGTGCAGCCGTGGAGCATCACCTTATGACCGACGGTAACATCTTCCCCAATGATGAGCGGATTGCCTTCAGGGTTGTAAGATGATTTATGCGTCACATGCAGCACGCTGCCGTCCTGAATATTGGTGCGTGCACCGATTGCAACGTAGTTAACATCGCCCCGAATCGCGACAAGTGGCCAGATGCTGACATCATCGGCCATGCGGACATCACCCACAACCACGCTGCTGGCATCGATCATCACGCGATCGCCTTGTTGGGGGTACAGATCTTTATAAGGGCGTAATACTGCAAACATATCTACCTCGATATAAATGAGCGCTATAAAGAAGACTTTGATCGTAATCGGGGATCGAGGCAAGGCAAAATGCGTCAATTTTTAAGCGGATCGGGTGGGTTTTCAGCGAAAAGCACGGAAAATCAGCAGTTGGAAAAAAAGATCTAAAAAATACTTGTGCTAAAAACTGGGATCCCTATAATGCGCCTCCATCGACACGGCGGATGTGAATCACTTCACAGACAACCCGGTCGGTTGAAGAGAAAAAATCCTGAAATAACGGGTTGACTCTGAAAGAGGAAAGCGTAATATACGC
>NZ_JADBRA010000034.1:0-28968 GCF_014896205.1 Enterobacter cloacae complex sp. I2 | reverse complement strand
TTTTCTCTTCAACCGACCGGGTTGTCCGTGAAGTGATTCACATCCGCCGTGTCGATGGAGGCGCATTATAGGGAGTTCTCCGCAGGCCGCAACCGCTAAATGACAGAAAAATGACTGACTGCTGCATTCCCCAGCAAAACCCCGCCTTATACCCTTTTACACACAGAGTTATCCACAGCACTTCGAAAAAGTGAAAATATGCGAGCGTTGCGCAAACGTTTTCGTTAAAATGCTCGCGCTTAACAAGGAGGCCTCGTCAGGTGTGTTAGATGAGTTTTTCGCTGGAAAATTCATCTAACGCTCTCTGTAATCGTGAAATCCAGGGGATTTACCATGCAACAACGTCGTCCAGTCCGCCGCGCTCTGCTCAGTGTTTCTGATAAAGCCGGTATCGTCGAATTCGCTCAGGCACTTTCCGCACGGGGTGTGGAGCTGCTTTCTACAGGCGGTACCGCTCGCCTGTTAGCAGATAAAGGTCTGCCGGTAACCGAAGTGTCCGACTACACCGGTTTCCCGGAAATGATGGATGGACGCGTCAAAACCCTGCATCCGAAAGTGCACGGCGGCATTCTGGGCCGTCGCGGTCAGGACGACGGCATTATGGAACAGCATGATATCGCGCCTATCGATATGGTCGTTGTTAATCTCTACCCGTTCGCCCAGACCGTCGCCCGCGAAGGCTGCTCTCTGGAAGATGCGGTTGAGAATATTGATATCGGCGGCCCAACCATGGTGCGCTCCGCGGCGAAGAACCATAAAGATGTGGCCATCGTGGTGAAGAGCAGCGACTACAGCGCCATTATTAATGAGATGGATGCTAACGACGGCTCCCTCACTCTCGAAACCCGCTTCGACCTTGCGATTAAGGCGTTCGAACACACCGCCGCGTACGACAGCATGATCGCCAACTACTTCGGTAGCCTGGTGCCTGCCTACCACGGTGAAAGCAAAGATCCCTCTGGCCGCTTCCCGCGCACCCTGAACCTGAACTTCATTAAGAAGCAGGATATGCGTTACGGTGAGAACAGCCATCAGCAGGCTGCCTTCTATATAGAAGAAGAGGTAAAAGAAGCCTCCGTTGCGACCGCCCAGCAGGTTCAGGGCAAAGCCCTTTCCTATAACAACATTGCCGACACCGACGCCGCGCTGGAATGCGTGAAAGAGTTCAGCGAGCCGGCCTGCGTTATCGTCAAGCACGCCAACCCGTGCGGCGTTGCGGTAAGCACTTCTATTCTGGATGCCTACGATCGCGCCTACAAAACCGACCCGACCTCCGCGTTCGGCGGCATTATCGCCTTCAACCGCGAGCTGGATGCCGAAACCGCGCAGGCCATCATCTCCCGCCAGTTTGTCGAAGTCATCATCGCGCCGTCCGCATCAGAAGAAGCGTTGAAAATCACTGCGGCAAAACAGAACGTGCGCGTACTGGTTTGCGGTCAGTGGGCGGAACGCGTGCCGGGCCTGGACTTCAAGCGCGTGAACGGCGGTCTGCTGGTTCAGGATCGCGATTTGGGTATGGTTAAAGAAGCCGACCTGCGCGTGGTGACCAAACGTCAGCCAACCGAACAGGAGCTGCGCGACGCGCTGTTCTGCTGGAAAGTGGCGAAGTTCGTGAAGTCTAACGCCATTGTCTACGCCAAAGAGAACATGACCATCGGGATAGGCGCAGGCCAGATGAGCCGCGTTTACTCTGCGAAAATTGCCGGTATCAAAGCAGGCGACGAAGGCCTGGAAGTGAAAGGCTCCGCCATGGCCTCTGACGCCTTCTTCCCGTTCCGTGACGGTATCGACGCCGCGGCTGCGGTGGGCATCACCTGTGTGATCCAGCCTGGCGGTTCTATCCGCGACGACGAGGTGATTGCCGCTGCCGACGAACACGGCATCGCAATGATCTTTACCGGCATGCGCCACTTCCGCCATTAATTCCCGGAGCAGAAAATGAAAGTATTAGTGATTGGTAATGGCGGGCGCGAGCACGCGCTGGCGTGGAAAGCGGCGCAGTCCCCGCAGGTGGAAACCGTCTTTGTGGCGCCGGGTAACGCCGGTACGGCGCTGGAACCCGCGCTGCAAAACGTCGCCATCGGCGTAACCGATATCCCGGCGCTGCTGAGCTTTGCCCAGACCGAGAAGATCGATCTGACCATCGTTGGCCCGGAAGCGCCGCTGGTGATTGGCGTCGTAGACGCTTTCCGCGCCGCTGGCCTGAAAATCTTCGGCCCAACGGAAGGTGCCGCGCAGCTGGAAGGCTCAAAAGCCTTCACCAAAGATTTCCTCGCGCGTCATAACATTCCGACGGCGGAGTATCAGAACTTCACCGACGTCGAGCCCGCGCTGGCTTACCTGCGTGAAAAAGGCGCGCCGATTGTCATCAAAGCCGACGGTCTGGCCGCCGGGAAAGGCGTTATCGTGGCGATGACGCTCGAAGAAGCCGAAGCGGCAGTCCAGGATATGCTGGCAGGCAACGCCTTTGGCGATGCGGGCCACCGCATCGTGATCGAAGAATTCCTCGACGGCGAAGAGGCGAGCTTTATCGTGATGGTCGACGGCGAGCACGTTCTGCCGATGGCCACCAGCCAGGATCACAAGCGCGTGGGCAATGGCGATACCGGCCCCAACACCGGCGGGATGGGCGCTTACTCCCCTGCTCCCGTTGTCACCGATGAGGTGCATCAGCGCACCATGGACCGCATCATCTGGCCTACCGTGAAGGGCATGGCGGCGGAAGGTAACACCTATACCGGCTTCCTCTACGCAGGCCTGATGATCGACAAGCAGGGCAACCCGAAGGTGATCGAATTTAACTGCCGCTTTGGCGATCCGGAAACCCAGCCGATCATGCTGCGCATGAAATCCGACCTGGTGGATCTGTGCCTGGCGGCCTGCGAAGGCAAGCTGGACGAGAAAACCTCAGAGTGGGACGAGCGAGCGTCTCTGGGCGTGGTGATTGCTGCGGGTGGCTATCCGGGGAATTACAGCACCGGAGATGAGATCCACGGCCTGCCGCTGGAAGAGATTGACGGCGCGAAGGTGTTCCACGCCGGGACAAAGCTGGCTGACGACGACCGCGTGCTGACCAACGGCGGCCGCGTGCTGTGTGCAACCGCACTGGGCCAGACCGTGGCAGAAGCGCAAAAACGCGCCTATGCGCTGATGGCGGATATTCACTGGGACGGCAGCTTTAGCCGTCAGGATATCGGTTATCGTGCCATTGCGCGGGAGCAGGGAGAGTAATTTCCCCCTCACCCTAACCCTCTCCCTCAAGGGAGAGGGAACTTAAATCAAAAACTTTTCTCTGTCGGCTGCCAGGTGCAGAAGTCTTCGTTCGCCACCAGCAGCAGCTGAGAGCCTTCCGGCGCCTCAAGCCACGCCACGCTCACTTCCATAGACGAATGCCGCTGACGGCGCTGAATGTGTTCGGTTGCCCAGGATTCAAGCTCAGGCTTCACCGTCTGCCCTTCGCAGGTGGTCACCGTGCCATCGGCATGCCAGCGCCCCTGGCGCAGCACCACGCGGCCCTGACGCAGCGCGTCGCTGGTCTGACGGAGCTGTTCGGCGCGGTAGCGGTAAAGGGCAACCTGATCGCTGGAAAGCTGCTGTTTTAACCCGCTGACTTCATGCTGCATAAAGCTCAGCTCGCCGTGGTCGTCGAAACGCACCTTCACGTGTTCGGGGGTCTTACTGTAGATGTTCAGTTCAATCAGCGACAGCGCATCGCCCTGCCAGCGGTACTCTGCGGTCGAGGTGTTGCCGTTATGCCACGGGCTGAACGCGGTAAGCATATGGACTTCATCGCTGGAATCTTTGCGCCAGATCCTGACCGCGCCCTGGTTGTCAGCGTAGCCGCTGGCGGTAAACGGGGGGAGTGAGGAATCATGGCTACAGGCAGACAGCAACAGTACGCCTGCCAGCGCGAGTGTTCCACGCCAGAATGACAAAAGGGGCGTTGCCGCCCCTTCGTTAAAACTGTTCACTGCCACGCGTCTTACTTAACTGCGTCTTTCAGTGCTTTACCAGAAACAAATGCCGGCACGTTAGCTGCGGCGATTTTGATTTCTTTACCGGTCTGCGGGTTGCGGCCAGTACGCTCAGCGCGGTGGTTCACTTTGAAGGTACCGAAACCAACCAGTTGTACAGCATCGCCTTCTTTCAGAGACTCAGTAATAGCAGCCAGGGTAGATTCCAGAGCAGCTTTAGCCTGCACTTTAGACAGATCAGCCTTGTCCGCAATTACATCAATCAGTTGAGTCTTGTTCATAAGTTATCCTTTCAATGTGTTTATCGCTTGCTAAGCATCGAGTGCGACGAAAATGCCAAAAAAGCACTCTCCTGCATACACGCACCGATAGCCACTTTTTTTCGCCCCCCAAATGTAGACCAGACGGGGGGCGAAAGGGAAGAGTCGAGGAGTGACAAAACAGGCGTTAAATCACGTTTTGTTGTCTCATTGGTTAAAAATTATACCAATATTGCTCTCACCGGCCTCACGCAGGTCCGCGCGCAGCCCTTTGATCAGCTCAATATCACGCTCTTCACACTCTGCCAGCAGGCGGAAAATCTCCCACTGAATGTCCCATTCCTGTTCAACCGCCGGGTTAGCACGCAGCTCTTCGTCGGTCATTTCGCGGCCTTCCTGCGTCATTTCCAGCATCGCGACGGTCGTAATGGATGCCTTACTGACTTCAATGGCGTGCTCCAGCGTTTCACCGCTCAGACGGGAGTGGATCAGCTCGCTCAACGCCACGCAGGCATCGATAGCCGGATAAACGCCATACAGGTCGTAATCGTCCGCCGCCGGGATCGCCTCTTCCAGCTTTTCGAGCTGTGAATCGAAGTTCACCTTTGCGTCTTTCACCGTCAGCGTCTCCCAGATCAAATCCAGGATACGTCGATAAATCTGGCCTTCGCCAAACTCCGTTTGCTTACAGAACGCGGCATAGTTGGGATACATGCGCTCGCACAGGCAAGCCATAAACGTCACGTGCTGCCAGCTTTCCAGCTTCTCAAGGCGCAGATGAATCGGGTTTTGTAACATGATGATGTCTCGAATCGAAAATTAGCCGCAGTTTACCTGAATCACGGCTGAATTTCCTGCCAACGAATGAATGCCGGACGTGAAGAGGCAACGGCGTCAGCCCAGCGGGTTGGCTCCGGTAATCGATAGCCCTTCATGCAGCGCTGCACCCACGCCAGCGCGCTGTCCATGCTCACCCGGTGCCCGGTGGCGATAAACAGCGGATTACAGCGCGCTTTACTGCGCCAGACCCACGCCAGCTGCTCGCCTTTATGGATAAGCGGCGCCAGCGCGCCCGGTTCGGCAGAGAGCGGCTCAAACGCGCCGCACAGGCGTTTTTTCGCCACGCCGATGGTTGGCACGTCCACCAGCAGACCAAAGTGGCTGGCGACGCCTAAGCGGCGCGGATGGGAGATACCGTGCCCATCGACAAACAGCAGGTCAGGTTTTAACGAGAGTTGCTCCCACGCGGCCAGCAGCGCGGGGTATTCGCGGAAGGAGAGAAAGCCGGGAATATAGGGCATGGTGGTGGCGATACGCGCCACCTTGTACTCCACCAGCTCCAGCGACGGGTATTTCAGCACCACCATCGCCGCCCGCGTCACTTCCCCGCCCTGCTCAAACCCGACGTCCGCCCCGCCAATGTACTGCGGGGGATCCTTATCCAGACGATCCTCGCGGATCACCGATGAAGCCAGTTCGATTTGCTGAGCGCGTAGCGACGCGAGATCCATAACCACTCCTTACTTGTGATACTGGGCAGAAAGCCGATGCACCGCCTCCACAAATACGCCTGCGTGTTCAGGCGGCACATCCTGATGAATGCCGTGGCCGAGGTTAAAGACGTGGCCCTCACCCTGGCCGAAACCAGACAGTATAGTCGACACTTCCTCTTCGATGCGGGCAGGCTGAGCATAGAGCATGGATGGATCCATGTTGCCCTGTAGCGCCACTTTGTCGCCCACGCGACGGCGCGCATCGGCAATATCGGTGGTCCAGTCGAGGCCCAGCGCGTCGCAGCCGGTGGCCGCCATCGCTTCCAGCCATTGGCCACCGCCTTTCGTGAACAGCGTTACCGGCACGCGGCGACCGTCGTTTTCACGCAGCAGGCCATCGACGATTTTGTGCATGTAGTACAGGGAGAACTGCTGATAATCACGTCCGGTCAGCACGCCGCCCCAGGTGTCGAAAATCATCACCGACTGCGCGCCCGCTTTAATCTGCGCGTTGAGGTAGAGGGTGACGCTCTTCGCCAGCTTGTCGAGCAGCGCATGCAGCGCCAGCGGTTCGGCGTACATCATCTTTTTAATCATGGTGAAGGCTTTGCTGCTGCCGCCTTCAACCATATAGGTGGCCAGCGTCCACGGGCTGCCTGAGAAGCCAATCAGCGGCACTTCGCCTTTCAGCTCGCGGCGAATGGTGCGCACGGCGTTCATCACGTAGCCCAACTCGCCTTCCGGATCGGGGATCGGCAGCTTATCGACGTCGGCTTTGCTTTTGATTGGGGAGGTGAAGCGCGGGCCCTCGCCGGTTTCGAAATAGAGCCCCAGGCCCATCGCGTCCGGAATGGTAAGAATGTCCGAAAAGAGAATGGCGGCATCCAGCGGGAAGCGGCGCAGCGGCTGGAGCGTCACCTCACAGGCCAGCTCGGCGTTTTTGCACAGCGACATAAAATCGCCCGCCTGCGCGCGCGTGGCTTTGTACTCTGGCAGATAGCGTCCCGCCTGGCGCATCATCCACACCGGGGTGACATCAACGGGCTGGCGCAGCAGCGCACGCAGATAACGATCGTTCTTCAGTTCGGTCATTTTGCAGTTCCTTATTGCGTCAGGCCGTCAGTGTAACACTACTCATACTCGGCCCGACACATTGCCACGGTATCTTCTATCAGGCGACGCGCCACCGTTCCCGGCGGGGGTAACAGCGGTAAATTGTCGTAGCGGTACCAGTTCGCCTCCAGCAGCTCTTTCGGGTCGATAACAATCTCGCCGCTGTCGTATTCCGCCATAAACGCGGTCATCAGGGACATCGGGAACGGCCACGGCTGGGAGGTCACGTAGCGCAGGTTCTTCACCTTGATGCTGCTCTCCTCCATCACCTCGCGCGCCACCGCCTGCTCCAGCGTTTCGCCTACTTCCACGAACCCGGCGAGGACGGTATGAATGCCGTTGCGATGACGGGTATGCTGCGCCAGCAGGATGGAATCATCACGGCGGATGGCGACGATGATGCACGGCGCAATTTGCGGATAGTAGCGTTCACGGCAGTGACCGCAGAGCAGCGCCCATTCGGTTTTGCTTGGGTGCATGGTGTGCCCACAATAACCGCAGTATTTGTGCGAGCGGTAAAACTCCGCCAGCTGTACGCCGCGCCCCGCCAGCTGGAACAGGCCGACGTCCAGATCTAACACCTGACGTACGGATCCCATATCCTGACGGCGCGCCTGCTGGATCAACCACACGGGATCGCCCTGCCACTCGCCGATCTTCAGCGCGGACTGGCCCACCAGATCGAACGTTTCCGCGGCACCGTAGGGCAGCTCTCCTGAGGGCAGCCATAATTTTTGTTCGTGGCTGACGATCCACCAACCCAGATCTGATTTTTCAATAATACGATCCATATCTATTGCACTACCTTCGCTTCACTGACATGTTGTTAGCATTGTGGTTACATTTTGGATAAGCAGATCCCATTCTAAACCTTATGGAGTCGACCATGTTAAACCAGCTGGAAAGCCTGACTGAGCGCGTTGGAGGAAGTAACACCCTGGTGGATCGCTGGCTACATGTGCGCAAGCATCTCCTTGTGGCGTATTACAATCTGGTCGGTCTTAAGCCTGGCAAAGAATCCTTTATGCGGCTGAATGAAAAAGCGCTGGATGATTTTTGTCAGAGCCTGGTCGACTACCTCTCCGACGGCCATTTCAACATTTATGAACGCATTATCCGCGAAATGGAAGGGACAACGCCGTATTTAGCGGCCAGCAAACTCTGTCCGCAGCTGGAAGCCAACACCCAGAAGATCATGGACTACTACGATTCCACGCTTGAGAACGCTATCGATCACGATAACTATCTTGAGTTCCAGCAGGCGCTGTCCGACCTGGGCGAAGCGCTGGAAGAGCGATTCACGCTGGAAGACAAGCTCATCGCCCTCGTGCTGGATAACAACCTGAATATCAGCAACAGCGATAACGTTGTGCGCCCTGCTTGAGTTCTTAATCGTTAACGAGTAATTTACAACCAGTCGCCCCTCTGCGGAGGGGGATTTTTCTTGTCGGAGTGCCCAGTGTGTAAGCACGGGCTGAGACCGTTAATTCGGGATCCGCGGAACCTGATCAGGTTAATACCTGCGAAGGGAACAAGAGTCACGCTGCTGTTGTATCGCCCCTGGGGCGATCTCCTCTTGCTTCATCCGTCGTCTGACAAGCCATGTCCTTCACTTCTGGAATGAGCTATGTCTACAACAAAACTGACCCGCCGCGAACAGCGCGAACACGCGCAACGCTTCATCGACACCCTGGAAGGCACCGCTTTCCCGAACTCGAAACGCATCTACATCACCGGTTCACAGGCCGATATCCGCGTGCCGATGCGCGAAATCCAGCTCAGCCCGACGCTTATCGGCGGCAGCAAAGAGAACCCGCAGTATGAAGACAACGAAGCCGTGCCAGTGTATGACACCTCCGGCCCGTACGGCGATCCCTCTGTCGCCATCAACGTGCAGCAGGGTCTGGCAAAGCTGCGCCAGCCGTGGATTGACGCGCGTAACGACTGCGAAGAGCTGAGCGTGCGCAGTTCTGCGTACACCAAAGAACGTCTGGCCGACGACGGCCTGGACGAGCTGCGCTTTACCGGCCTGCTGACGCCAAAACGCGCCAGAGCGGGCAAATGCGTCACCCAGCTGCACTACGCGCGCCAGGGGATCGTCACGCCGGAGATGGAGTTCATCGCCATCCGTGAAAACATGGGGCGCGAGCGCATCCGCAGTGAAGTACTGCGCCACCAGCACCCGGGCGAAGGCTTTGGTGCCCGCCTGCCGGAAAACATCACGCCGGAGTTTGTGCGTGATGAAGTGGCCGCCGGGCGCGCGATTATCCCCGCCAACATCAACCACCCGGAATCGGAGCCGATGATTATCGGCCGCAACTTCCTGGTGAAGGTCAACGCCAACATCGGCAACTCTGCCGTCACCTCGTCCATCGAAGAAGAGGTGGAAAAGCTGGTCTGGTCCACGCGCTGGGGCGCGGACACGGTGATGGACCTCTCCACTGGCCGCTACATCCACGAAACCCGCGAGTGGATCTTGCGTAACAGCCCGGTGCCGATCGGCACCGTCCCGATTTACCAGGCGCTGGAGAAGGTCAACGGCATTGCTGAAAACCTCACCTGGGAAGCGTTCCGCGACACGCTGCTGGAGCAGGCGGAACAGGGCGTGGACTACTTCACCATTCACGCGGGCGTGCTGCTGCGCTACGTGCCGATGACGGCGAAACGTCTGACCGGCATCGTCTCACGCGGTGGCTCCATCATGGCGAAATGGTGCCTGTCCCATCATCAGGAAAACTTCCTCTACGAGCACTTCCGCGAGATCTGCGAAATCTGCGCCGCGTACGACGTCTCCCTGTCGCTGGGCGACGGCCTGCGTCCGGGCTCCATCCGCGACGCCAACGACGAGGCGCAGTTTGCCGAGCTGCACACCCTGGGCGAGCTGACCAAAATCGCCTGGGAGTATGACGTGCAGGTGATGATTGAAGGCCCGGGCCACGTGCCGATGCAGATGATCCGCCGCAACATGACCGAGGAGCTGGAACACTGCCACGAAGCGCCGTTCTACACTCTGGGGCCATTGACCACCGATATCGCACCGGGCTACGACCACTTCACCTCCGGGATCGGCGCGGCGATGATCGGCTGGTTCGGCTGCGCCATGCTCTGCTACGTGACGCCGAAAGAGCACCTCGGCCTGCCCAACAAAGAGGACGTGAAGCAGGGGCTGATTACCTACAAGATTGCCGCCCACGCGGCGGATCTGGCGAAAGGCCATCCGGGCGCGCAAATCCGCGATAACGCCATGTCCAAAGCGCGCTTTGAATTCCGCTGGGAAGACCAGTTTAACCTGGCGCTGGATCCGTTTACCGCCCGCGCCTATCACGATGAAACCCTGCCCCAGGAGTCGGGCAAGGTGGCGCACTTCTGCTCCATGTGCGGGCCAAAATTCTGCTCGATGAAAATCAGCCAGGAGGTGCGGGACTACGCCGCTGCGCAGACCATTGAAGTCGGTATGGCGGACATGTCGGAAACCTTCCGCGCCAGAGGTGGCGAAATTTACCTCAAAAAAGAGGAGGCGTAATGTACCAGCCCGATTTTCCCTCCGTGCCCTTCCGCTTAGGGCTTTACCCGGTGGTGGACAGCGTGGAGTGGATCGCCCGCCTGCTGGAGGCCGGCGTTCGCACCCTCCAGCTGCGCATCAAGGATAAGCGCGATGAAGAGGTGGAGGCCGACGTCGCCGCCGCCATCGCGCTGGGGCATCGCTACACTGCTCGCCTGTTTATCAACGACTACTGGCGGCTGGCCGTCAAGCACCGGGCGTACGGCGTCCATCTGGGGCAGGAAGATCTGGAAACCACCGATTTGAACGCCATCCGCCAGGCTGGCCTGCGCCTTGGCGTTTCAACACACGATGACATGGAGATCGATGTAGCGCTGGCGGCCCGCCCCTCTTACATCGCCCTCGGTCACGTTTTCCCGACGCAAACCAAGCAGATGCCGTCTGCCCCGCAGGGTTTGACGCAGCTGGCGGCGCACGTTAAGCGCCTTGCCGATTATCCTACCGTCGCCATCGGTGGAATCAGCCTTGAACGTGCGCCCGCCGTGCTGGAAACCGGCGTCGGCAGTATCGCCGTCGTCAGCGCTATCACCCAGGCGGCAGACTGGCAGGCCGCCACCGCACGGCTTTTACAACTGGCAGGAGCAGGCGATGAAAGATCGTGATTTTATGCGCTACAGCCGCCAGATCCTGCTGGAGGATATCGCCATTGACGGGCAGCAAAAGCTGCTCGCCAGCCGGGTACTGATTGTCGGCCTGGGCGGATTAGGCGCCCCCGCCGCGCTGTATCTGGCCGGTGCGGGCGTGGGTACGCTGGTACTGGCCGATGACGATGAAGTACACCTCAGCAACCTGCAACGGCAAATCCTCTTCACGACAGAAGATGTTAACCAGCCTAAGGCGCAGGTTACGCGCCAGCGGCTGAACCAGCTTAACCCCGATATCGAACTGGTTGCGCTCCAGACGCGGCTTAGCGGGGACGAGCTGCAACGCGAAGTTGCCCTTGCCGACGCGGTGCTGGACTGCACGGACAACATGGCGACGCGTCAGGCCATCAACGCGGCCTGTGTTGCACAGAACACGCCGCTGATCACCGCCAGCGCGGTCGGTTTCGGCGGGCAGATAATGGTGCTTACGCCGCCGTGGGCGCAGGGCTGCTACCGCTGCCTGTGGCCGGACGAGGCTGAACCGGAGCGTAACTGCCGCACGGCAGGCATTCTTGGCCCGGTGGTGGGCGTGATGGGTACCCTTCAGGCACTGGAGGCCATCAAGCTGCTCAGCGGCATGGAGACAGCGCGCAACACGCTCCGGCTGTTCGACGCCCGTTCCGGCGGCTGGCGCCATCTGGCGTTAAGCCGCGCCAGCCACTGCCCGGTATGCGGAGGCCGCAATGCGCATTCTGTTTAACGATGAGCCGATGACGTGCGACGACGGTCTCACCGTTGCCGCCCTGCTCGACACGCTGCGCCAGCTGAAGCCGAGAACGGCGCTGGCGCTCAATCAACAGATCCTGCCGCGCGAGCAGTGGGAACGTCAGCAGGTCAATGAAGGCGACCAGATCCTGCTGTTTCAGGTTATCGCAGGGGGCTGAGATGTTACGTATTGCCGATAAAGTCTTTGATTCACATCTGTTTACCGGAACCGGAAAGTTCGCCTCGCCGCAGCTGATGGTGGATGCCATCCGAGAAAGCGGCAGCCAGCTGGTGACGCTGGCGATGAAGCGCGTGGATCTGCGCCAGCACAACGATGCCATACTTGCGCCGCTACTGGAGGCAGGCGTGACGCTCTTACCTAACACCTCCGGTGCGAAAACGGCCGAGGAGGCGATTTTCGCCGCACAGCTGGCCCGGGAAGCGCTCGGCACCCGCTGGCTGAAGCTGGAAATTCACCCGGATGCGCGCTGGCTGCTGCCGGACCCGATCGAGACCCTGAAAGCCGCAGAAAAGCTGGTACAGCAGGGGTTTACCGTTCTGCCTTACTGCGGCGCGGATCCCGTGCTGTGCAAGCGTCTGGAAGAGATCGGCTGCGCCGCCGTCATGCCGCTGGGGGCGCCCATTGGCTCTAATCAGGGGCTGGAAACCCGCGCAATGCTGGAGATCATTATTGAGCAGGCTACCGTGCCCGTGGTGGTGGATGCGGGCATCGGCGTACCCAGCCACGCCGCGCAGGCGCTGGAAATGGGCGCCGATGCGGTGCTGGTCAATACCGCGATTGCGGTGGCCGACGATCCGGTGATGATGGCGCGCGCGTTCCGCCTTGCGGTGGAGTCCGGTCTGCTGGCACGGCAGTCCGGTCCAGGCTCGCGCAGCCTTCATGCACAGGCTACGAGCCCGCTGACCGGTTTTCTGGAGGCGCTCTGATGGCTACCTTTACCGATCGCTGGCGTCAGCTTCACTGGGACGATATTGCCTTACGCATCAACAGTAAAACCTCTGCGGACGTAGAGCGGGCGTTAACAGCCCGTCATCTGACCCGCGAGGATTTGATGGCCCTGCTTTCTCCGGCAGCCAGCACATACCTGGAGCCGATGGCGCAGCGCGCTCAGCGCCTTACCCGCCAGCGCTTTGGCAACACGGTGAGCTTTTACGTGCCGCTCTATCTTTCTAACCTGTGCGCCAACGACTGTACCTACTGTGGCTTCTCCATGAGCAACCGCATTAAGCGTAAAACGCTGGATGAGCATGAGATCGCCCGCGAGTGTGACGCTATTCGTGAAATGGGATTTGAACATCTTTTGCTGGTGACGGGTGAACATCAGAGCAAAGTGGGAATGGACTATTTTCGCCAGCATCTTCCGGCCATTCGCCGCGAATTTGCCTCATTGCAGATGGAAGTACAGCCGCTGTCGCAGGAAGAGTACGCGGAGCTGAAAACCCTCGGGCTGGACGGCGTAATGGTTTATCAGGAAACCTACCATGAGGCGACTTATGCCCGGCATCACCTGAAAGGGAAGAAGCAGGATTTCTTTTTCCGGCTGGAAACCCCGGACAGGCTGGGGCGCGCCGGCATCGACAAAATTGGGCTGGGCGCGCTTATCGGTCTGTCTGACAGCTGGCGGGTGGATTGCTATATGGTGGCGGAGCATCTGCTGTGGCTACAGCAGAACTACTGGCAAAGCCGCTATTCCATCTCGTTCCCGCGGCTGCGTCCGTGTACGGGAGGCGTTGAACCTGCCTCGATAATGGATGAGCGCCAGCTGGTGCAAACAATATGCGCCTTTCGCCTGTTCGCGCCGGAAGTGGAACTGTCGCTCTCCACGCGTGAATCCCCGGCGTTTCGCGACCGCGCGATCCCGCTGGCGATCAACAACGTCAGCGCCTTTTCCAAAACGCAGCCGGGCGGTTACGCGGACGATCGCCCGGAACTGGAACAGTTTACGCCTCACGACGGACGACGGCCCGAAGCGGTGGCGGAAGCACTGGCTGCACAGGGCCTACAGCCGGTGTGGAAAGACTGGGACAGCTGGCTGGGAAGAGCCTCGCATTTGCGCTGAAACCGCCTGCAAAATCGCGAAAGGGTTACGAGGCGGCTCGTGAGATCAAAACCGGGCGATTGAGGAAATCCGTCCGGTTTTCTTATGATTAACCCCGTCAGCAACGGACGCTGACCAGGGTGAAAATGCTTCTTCCTCGTTTCGCCCTGCCCTCCGCCTCTTAAAAAAAATTTCAATCGTTAAAATAAATGCGACTTTTCTTAGCTACTCTTAAGATAAATCATCTCGTCGGAAGTCACCTTCTGTATAATTTACTACCAGCAACCGGACAGCGACTATGCTGAGGATATTGACAGACGCAACGCGCCTACCATCTGGACTGATGTACAACTCATGGCACTCCACAGTAAAAAGCTCTCTTTTACCCGCCCCATTATGGTCAGCTTCGCGGGGATCCTCTTCAGCTTCGTGCTGATCGCGATCCTGGTCATCCTTTCACAGCGAAAGGATTTTCTTGAGGATTATCATAAAATTAATGGTAACTTCACCCATAATCTGGCGGTGAACTATACCGAGTCCATTCTGCGGGAAAATGACTATATTCTTGGTCGCGCGGCGATGTACTACGCCCGTAATGACAGAGTGAATCAGACGTTAAATATCGATCCGGCACACGGTTTGCAGATGTTAATGCATTTGCAGAATCTGATGCCGACGGTGTCGTCTATCTCTCTGGCGGACACGGAGGGGCGCCATCTGCGCGCGCCGGAAGTCCTGCCAACGGAGAAGAGTCAGACGTTCGATGCACGCACCCGCCCATGGTTTATCGGGCAAGCGGAAGCCAGTAACTTTCCGCACTACACCCGCCCCTATCTGGACTATTTCACCCAACATCCCACCGTCACCCTCTATAAGCCGGTCATTTCACCGGAAGGCCGTCTGAAGGGCACGCTCGCTTTCCATCTTGATTTAACCTCCATGGGATATACCCTGCGCCAGATGGTAGCTCCCGTACAGGGTGAGTTTTTCGTCGTCGAACGTGACGGCGCCGTTGTGCTTCATCCGGACACGGGGGCGCTCTTTAAGCAGTACGTCAGCGAAGCGCTGATGGACAAAATGACCAGCGGCGAAGGCTATCTCTTCGATTCCAGAAGCAAGACCTGGTATTACTACTACTCGTTCACCAATCCGGACTGGTTTGAGATTTATCGGGTTTCCGATGCCACGCTATCCGTCATCACCCGGCATGAAACCACCGTCGTCGGCTGGGGATTTGCGCTGGCGGCAATCATCATCATTCTGTTCGGACTGTATCTTCGTCATGCCTCACGTTCAGTGCTGATGAACATTATCAACGCCATCAAAACCGGCGACGTCAACCAGGCGCCACGTCTTGAGGCGATGCTCAGCCATACCATTCGAACCAATAAAGAACGGGAGCTGGCCTATGTCCGTCAGGCCACCCATGATGCGCTGACAGGCTGTAAAAACCGCCGAGCCTTCGACAACGATGTGGATGCGTTGATGGCCGCTCATCAACCCTTCGCTCTGGCGCTGGTCGACATTGATAACTTCAAATCCATTAATGACACCTGGGGCCACCTGAGCGGGGATATCGTTCTGCGTAACGTGGCACGCGAAGGCATTCAGATCATGCAGCCGCACCACGTCTCGGTTTATCGCTACGGTGGAGAAGAGTTCGGGGTGATTTTCCCGGCCGAGCTGATGAACTCCGCGCACGCGCTACTGGAAGCCTGGCGCACCGCCGTGGAAAAACGGACCTGGCGGGAAGAGAACCTACGGGTGACCTTCAGCGCGGGGCTGGGTGAGTGGCACTTCGAACCGCTGGAACAATTTGTCGGTAGCGTAGATGAAGCGCTGTATACCGCTAAACAACAGGGTAAAAACCGCATCATAAGCACGGCCAGCCGATAATCTCCTCCTGAAATTCTGCCCGTTCTGACGGGCAGAATGCTCTCCTGCGTTAAATTGTAACCGGTTTCAGAAAAATGCCGATTTCTTTGTGATGCCTGACACACAATCGCGGTAAAGCGGTTGTTGAAGCGCTCTGCACGGGATAATTATCAATAAACACATGTAGATCGAGGCTGACTATGAAGAACATCGTTTTATGCTGTGCAGCGGGAATGTCAACCAGCATGCTGGTTCAACGTATGAAAGATGCCGCGCAGAAAAAAGGAGTCGAAGTAACCATTAAAGCCGTTCCGGTCGCGGAATTTAAAGACAACATCGCGACGGCTGATATCGTATTACTGGGGCCACAGGTGAAATACGAACAGGCAAAACTCCAGGCGCAGGCCGATCCGCTCGGGAAAAAGGTCGCGGTCATCGACATGATGGATTACGGCATGATGAGAGGTGATGCCGTACTGGAAAAAGCGCTTAAACTGCTGGAGTCATAATGGAAGACTTAGAAACCACCATCATGGAGCTATTGGTCAATGCAGGTGCGGCGCGCAGTGCGGCCCTGACAGCGTTGCAGATGGCACGAAAAGGCGACTTTGACGAAGCCGAAAAAGCGATGGAAGAGTCGCGCGAGTATGTGAAACATGCGCATACGATCCAGACGCAGCTCATCGGGCTCGATGAAGGGACAGGAAAACTTCCGGTTAACCTGATCACCGTTCACTCTCAGGACCACCTGATGAACGCGATGGTTATCCAGGATCTGGCGGGCGACATGATTGAGCTTTATCGACGCATCCCGCTGGTAAACTGAAAATGCAGATATAAAAAAACCCGCCGAGGCGGGTTTTTTATTTACGGCATCAACGATTACTCGTTGTCGGAACCGCCCAGACCTGCGTTCAGCAGTTCTGCCAGGCTCGCGGATGCATCTTCGGCAGTTACCTGCGGTGCAGCTGGCAGTTCGCCCGCTGCGCGACGACGCATACGATCCTGGTGGTACGCATAACCGGTACCGGCCGGGATCAGACGACCCACGATAACGTTCTCTTTCAGACCGCGCAGTTCATCACGTTTACCCGCAACAGCCGCTTCGGTCAGGACACGCGTGGTTTCCTGGAACGATGCTGCGGAGATGAAGGACTCGGTTGCCAGAGACGCTTTGGTGATACCCAACAGATCGCGTGCGAAGGTCGCACCGATTTTGCCGTTCGCTTCCAGATCGCGGTTAGCGATCTTAACGCGTGAGTATTCAACCTGCTCGCCTTCCAGGAAGTCGGAGCTGCCCGCGTTTTCGATGGTGGCTTTACGCAGCATCTGACGAACGATAACTTCGATGTGTTTATCGTTAATCTTAACGCCTTGCAGACGGTATACGTCCTGTACTTCGTTAACGATGTAACGAGTAACAGCATGCACACCACGCAGACGCAGGATGTCGTGCGGCGCTTCTGGACCGTCGGAAACCACGTCACCACGTTCTACGCGTTCACCTTCGAACACGTTGAGCTGACGCCACTTAGGAATCATCTCTTCGTACGGCTCGCTGCCATCTACAGGCGTGATAACCAGACGGCGCTTACCTTTGGTCTCTTTACCGAAGGAGATGATACCGCTGATTTCAGCCAGGATTGCAGGCTCTTTCGGACGACGTGCTTCGAACAGGTCCGCAACGCGTGGCAGACCACCGGTGATGTCCTTGGTACCGCCGGATTCCTGAGGAATACGCGCCAGGGTGTCACCAGAGCTGATCTGTACGCCATCTTCCAGCTGTACAATCGCTTTACCCGGCAGGAAGTACTGCGCAGGCATATCGGTACCAGGGATCAGAACGTCGTTACCCTGAGCATCAACGATTTTCAGTGCAGGACGCAGATCTTTACCACCGGTAGTACGTTCAGCAGAATCCAGAACCACCAGAGAAGACAGACCGGTCAGCTCGTCGGTCTGACGAGTAATGGTCTGGCCGTCGATCATGTCAGTAAAGCGGATGAAACCACTTACTTCGGTGATTACCGGCATGGTGTGTGGATCCCAGTTTGCAACGGTTTCACCGCCGGCAACCTGCTCGCCATCACCTTTCGCCATAACCGCACCGTAAGGCACTTTATAGCTCTCTTTGGTACGACCGAATTCGTCGATCAGCTTCAGCTCGGTGTTACGAGAGGTCACAACCAGCTTGCCTGCGGAGTTAACAACAGACTTCGCGTTGCTGAGCTTGATGCTACCTTTGTTTTTCACCTGGATGCTGGATTCAGCAGCCGCACGAGATGCCGCACCACCGATGTGGAACGTACGCATCGTCAGCTGTGTACCCGGCTCACCGATGGACTGTGCCGCGATAACGCCGATGGCTTCACCTTTGTTGATGATGTGGCCACGCGCCAGGTCACGACCGTAGCAGTGCGCACACACACCAAAGTCGGTGTCACAGGATACAACGGAACGTACCTTCACGGAGTCAACAGAGTTCGCTTCCAGCAGGTCACACCACTGTTCGTGCAGCAGGGTGTTGCGTGGAACCAGAATGTCTGCGGTGCCCGGCTTCAGAATGTCTTCCGCGGTCACACGACCCAGTACGCGATCGCGCAGCGGCTCTTTAACATCACCACCCTCGATAACTGGGGTCATGGTGATACCTTCGAGGGTGCCACAATCGTCTTCGGTCACAACCAGATCCTGCGCAACGTCAACCAGACGACGCGTCAGATAACCGGAGTTCGCAGTTTTCAGTGCGGTATCCGCCAGACCTTTACGCGCACCGTGCGTGGAGATGAAGTACTGGAGTACGTTCAGACCTTCACGGAAGTTCGCGGTGATTGGCGTTTCGATGATGGAGCCATCTGGCTTCGCCATCAGACCACGCATACCTGCCAGCTGACGAATCTGTGCCGCAGAACCACGCGCACCGGAGTCGGCCATCATGTAGATGCTGTTGAAGGAAACCTGCTGCTCTTCGACGCCGTCACGGTTAATCACGGTTTCGGTTTGCAGGTTGTCCATCATCGCTTTGGATACACGATCGTTCGCCGCTGCCCAGATATCGATAACTTTGTTGTAACGTTCGCCTGCGGTTACCAGACCAGACTGGAACTGCTCCTGGATTTCAGCAACTTCAGCTTCCGCTTCAGAGATGATCTCGTGTTTCTTCTCTGGGATGACCATGTCATCGATACCAACAGATGCACCTGAACGCGCTGCATAAGCAAAGCCGGTGTACATTGTCTGGTCAGCGAAGATAACGGTCGGCTTCAGACCCAGAATGCGGTAACAGGTGTTCAGCATTTTGGAGATCGCTTTCTTGCCCAGCGCCTGGTTGACGATGGAGAAAGGCAGACCTTTCGGTACGATCATCCACAGAATCGCACGGCCAACGGTCGTGTCTTTCAGGCTGGTGTGCGCAACGAATTCGCCGTTTTCATCTTTTTCGTATTCAGTGATACGCACTTTAACGCGCGCATGCAGAGAGGCCAGGCCAGCGCGATAAATACGCTCAGCTTCTTTAGGGCCAGTCAGCACCATGCCTTCGCCTTTGGCGTTAACACAGTCACGGGTCATGTAGTACAGACCCAGTACAACGTCCTGAGAAGGAACGATGATTGGTTCACCGTTCGCTGGAGACAGAATGTTGTTGGTAGACATCATCAGCGCACGCGCTTCGAGCTGGGCTTCCAGCGTCAGCGGTACGTGAACAGCCATCTGGTCACCATCGAAGTCGGCGTTATAAGCCGCACAAACCAGCGGGTGCAGCTGGATAGCTTTACCTTCGATCAGTACTGGCTCAAATGCCTGGATACCCAGACGGTGCAGGGTTGGTGCACGGTTCAGCAGTACCGGGTGTTCGCGGATCACTTCGTCCAGGATATCCCAAACGACAGCTTCTTCACGCTCAACCATTTTCTTAGCGGCTTTGATGGTGGTGGCGAGGCCACGCAGCTCCAGCTTGCCGTAGATGAACGGTTTGAACAGCTCCAGTGCCATTTTCTTCGGCAGACCGCACTGATGCAGACGCAGGTATGGACCTACGGTGATTACAGAACGACCGGAGTAGTCAACACGCTTACCGAGCAGGTTCTGACGGAAACGACCCTGCTTACCTTTGATCATGTCGGCCAAAGATTTCAGAGGACGTTTGTTCGAACCGGTGATCGCACGACCGCGACGACCGTTATCCAACAGGGCATCGACTGCTTCCTGAAGCATACGTTTTTCGTTGCGTACGATGATGTCCGGCGCAGCCAGATCCAGCAGACGTTTCAGACGGTTGTTACGGTTGATTACGCGACGGTACAGATCGTTCAGATCTGACGTTGCGAAACGACCACCATCCAGCGGAACCAGCGGACGCAGATCTGGCGGCAGAACCGGCAGAACGGTCAGGATCATCCACTCTGGCTTGTTACCAGACTGAACGAACGCTTCCAGCAGTTTGATACGCTTGGTCAGCTTTTTACGCTTGGTTTCGGAGTTGGTTTCGTTCAGCTCTTCGCGCAGCGTTTCACACTCTTGCTCCAGATCCATGCTCTTCAGCAGGGCCTGAATAGCTTCCGCACCCATCTTCGCGTCGAATTCGTCACCGAACTCTTCCAGCGCGTCCAGATACTGTTCTTCGGTCAGGATCTGGTTACGTTCCAGATTCGTCATCCCGCCTTCGATAACCACATAAGATTCGAAGTACAGAACACGTTCGATATCGCGCAGCGGCATATCCAGCAGCAGGCCGATACGGGACGGCAGAGATTTCAGGAACCAGATGTGAGCGGTCGGAGACGCC
This sequence comes from Enterobacter cloacae complex sp. I2, assembly GCF_014896205.1. Lineage (NCBI taxonomy): Bacteria > Pseudomonadati > Pseudomonadota > Gammaproteobacteria > Enterobacterales > Enterobacteriaceae > Enterobacter > Enterobacter cloacae complex sp. I2. Next base: position 8,496 of record NZ_JADBRA010000034.1, on the reverse strand, counting down.
AGCTCGATGTGGCCCATACGCTCACGGCGCACTTTAGTCTGGGTCACTTCAACGCCGCACTTCTCACAGATCACACCACGGTGTTTCAGGCGCTTGTACTTACCGCACAGGCACTCGTAGTCTTTTACTGGCCCGAAAATACGCGCACAGAAAAGGCCGTCACGCTCAGGTTTGAACGTACGGTAGTTAATGGTTTCCGGCTTTTTAACTTCACCGAAAGACCATGAACGGATCATGTCTGGCGAAGCCAGAGCAATTTTGATCGCATCAAACTCTTCGGTTTTAGTTTGCGCTTTCAGAAACTTTAATAAGTCTTTCACGGATTTGCTCCCGTCGGAGTTAGCACACTCTGCTGTCGGGCGTTAGCCCGACAGCAGTGACCTGTTTGAGCGAGAATTACTCGTCTTCCAGTTCGATGTTGATACCCAGCGAACGAATCTCTTTCAACAGTACGTTGAAGGATTCTGGCATGCCCGGCTCCATCTGATGGTTGCCGTCTACGATGTTTTTATACATCTTAGTACGACCGTTCACGTCATCAGACTTAACGGTGAGCATTTCCTGCAAGGTGTATGCTGCGCCGTATGCTTCCAGCGCCCACACTTCCATCTCCCCGAAGCGCTGACCACCGAACTGAGCCTTACCACCCAGCGGCTGCTGAGTAACCAGGCTGTAAGAACCGGTAGAACGAGCGTGCATCTTGTCGTCGACCAGGTGGTTCAGTTTCAGCATGTACATGTAACCTACGGTTACCGGACGCTCGAACTGTTCACCGGTACGGCCGTCAAACAGCGTAATCTGACCAGACGTTGGCAGACCACCCAGTTGCAGCAGCTCTTTGATTTCAGCTTCTTTTGCACCGTCGAATACCGGCGTTGCAATTGGCATACCTTTGCGCAGGTTCTCTGCCAGACGCAGCACTTCTTCATCGCTGAAGGTGTTCAGGTCGACTTTCTGACGAACGTCGGTACCCAGATCGTAGGCACGCTGGATGAACTCGCGCAGTTTCGCGACTTCCTGCTGCTGTTTCAGCATGGCGTTGATCTTGTCGCCGATACCTTTCGCAGCCATACCCAGGTGGGTTTCCAGAATCTGACCGATGTTCATACGAGACGGTACGCCCAGTGGGTTCAGTACGATATCTACCGGCGTACCGTTAGCATCGTGCGGCATATCTTCGATCGGGTTGATCTTAGAGATAACACCCTTGTTACCGTGACGACCTGCCATCTTATCACCAGGCTGGATCTGACGTTTCACAGCCAGATAGACCTTAACGATCTTCAGCACGCCTGGTGCCAGATCGTCGCCCTGAGTGATTTTACGGCGTTTCGCTTCGAGTTTTTTCTCGAACTCGTGTTTCAGTTCGTCATACTGCTCAGCCAGCTGTTCCAGCTGATTTTGTTTCTCTTCGTCGGTCAGGCCCAGTTCCAGCCAGCGATCGCGTGGCAGTTTGTCGAGCTTCTCAGCTTCAACGCCACCGGCAACCAGCACCGCATAGATACGGCTGAACAGACCTGCTTCGAGGATCTGCAATTCTTCAGACAGGTCTTTCTTCGCCTGTTTGAGCTGCATCTCTTCGATTTCCAGCGCACGCTTATCTTTCTCAACGCCATCACGAGTGAAGACCTGAACGTCGATAACCGTACCGGAAACACCGTTTGGTACGCGCAGAGAAGAGTCTTTAACGTCAGACGCTTTCTCACCGAAGATTGCACGCAGCAGTTTCTCTTCTGGAGTCAGCTGGGTTTCACCTTTCGGCGTCACCTTACCTACCAGAATGTCACCGCCGGTGACTTCCGCACCGATGTAAACAATACCGGATTCATCCAGCTTGGAGAGCGCAGCTTCACCCACGTTAGGGATGTCGGCAGTGATCTCTTCTGGCCCCAGCTTGGTGTCACGGGACACACAGGCCAGTTCCTGAATGTGGATGGTGGTGAAACGATCTTCCTGAACCACACGCTCGGAGACGAGGATGGAGTCTTCGAAGTTGTAACCGTTCCACGGCATGAACGCTACGCGCATGTTCTGACCGAGCGCCAGTTCACCGAGGTCGGTGGACGGACCGTCTGCCAGCACGTCGCCGCGCTCAACTGGCTCACCCAGAGATACGCAAGGCATCTGGTTGATACAGGTGTTCTGGTTAGAACGGGTGTATTTGGTCAGGTTGTAGATGTCGATACCCGCTTCGCCCGGATACATCTCGTCTTCGTTAACTTTGATAACGATACGGGATGCGTCAACGTACTGAACGGTACCGCCACGCTTAGCCACTGCCGTAACACCGGAATCAACGGCAACAGCACGTTCCATACCGGTACCAACCAGCGGCTTATCAGCACGCAGAGTTGGAACGGCCTGACGTTGCATGTTCGCACCCATCAATGCACGGTTGGCGTCATCGTGTTCCAGGAACGGGATCAGGGACGCACCGACGGATACCACCTGCTGGGTGGAAACGTCCATGTAGTCAACCTGGTCGCGGCTGAACAAGCTGGATTCGCCTTTGCTACGGCAGGTAACCAAATCTTCTACAAAGTGGCCTTCGTCATCCAGGTTGGAGTTCGCCTGAGCGATAACGTAGTTGCCTTCTTCGATAGCAGACAGGTAATGAATTTCGTCGGTAACCACACCGTCGGTCACTTTACGATACGGGGTCTCAAGGAAACCGTATTCGTTTGTCTGTGCATACACGGACAGGGAGTTGATCAGACCGATGTTTGGACCTTCAGGCGTTTCGATTGGACATACGCGACCGTAGTGAGTCGGGTGTACGTCTCGAACTTCAAAGCCTGCACGTTCACGGGTCAGACCGCCTGGGCCGAGTGCAGAGATACGACGTTTGTGCGTGATCTCAGACAGCGGGTTGTTCTGGTCCATGAATTGAGACAGCTGGCTGGAACCAAAGAACTCTTTCACTGCCGCGGAAATCGGCTTGGCGTTGATCATATCCTGAGGCATCAGGGTATCCAGATCGCCCAGAGACAGACGCTCTTTCACCGCACGCTCTACACGTACCAGGCCAACGCGGAACTGGTTTTCCGCCATTTCGCCAACGGAACGGATACGACGGTTGCCGAGGTGGTCGATATCGTCCACTTCGCCTTTGCCGTTACGGATATCGATGAGCTTCTTCATCACTTCGATGATGTCGTCTTTGCTCAGGATACCGGAACCTTCGATCTCGTCGCGCAGCAGAGAACGGTTGAACTTCATACGACCTACCGCGGACAGATCGTAGCGGTCTTCGGAGAAGAACAGGTTCTCGAACAGGCTTTCAGCCGCTTCGCGAGTTGGTGGCTCACCAGGACGCATCATGCGGTAGATTTCTACCAGCGCGCTCAGACGATCGTTGGTTGGGTCGACGCGTACAGTCTCAGAGATGTACGGACCGTGGTCCAGATCGTTGGTAAACAGCGTTTCGATACGTTTGTGGCCAGACTGGCTCAGCTTAGCCAGCAGATCCAGGCTCAGCTCCATGTTAGCCGGGCAGATCAGCTCGCCAGTTGATTCATCAACGTAATCTTTCGCGGCTACTTTTCCTGCAATGTATTCAACCGGAACTTCGATGTGTTTGATATCATCTTTTTCCAGCTGGCGGATGTGGCGCGCGGTGATACGGCGACCTTTTTCCACATACACTTTGCCGTCGGCTTCGATGTCGAACGACGCGGTCTCACCACGCAGACGTTCCGGCACCAATTCCATCTGCAACTTGTTGTCGCGGATTTCAAAGATCACTTTCTCAAAGAACAGGTCCAGGATCTGCTCAGTGGTATAGTTCAGTGCACGCAGAATGATGGTTGCAGGCAGTTTACGACGACGGTCGATACGGACAAACAGGTTGTCTTTTGGATCGAATTCGAAGTCCAGCCATGAACCACGGTAAGGAATGATGCGTGCGTTATACAGTACTTTACCGGAAGAGTGCGTTTTACCTTTATCGCTGTCGAAGAAGACGCCCGGGCTACGGTGCAGCTGGGAAACGATAACACGCTCAGTACCGTTGATAACGAAAGTACCGTTGTCCGTCATGAGTGGAATTTCACCCATGTAGACTTCTTGTTCTTTAATGTCTTTTACGGTGCCTTCCGGCGCTTCGCGCTCGTAGATCACCAGACGCAGTTTTACGCGCAGCGGTGCGGAATAGGTCACGCCACGGATCTGACATTCCTGAACGTCAAACACCGGTTCGCCAAGGCGGTAGCTGACGTACTGCAGCTCGGAGTTACCGCTGTAGCTCTGAATCGGGAACACGGAACGGAAGGCTGCTTCCAGGCCGTACTGCCCTTCAGGATCTTGCTCGATAAACTTCTGGAACGAGTCAAGCTGGATAGAAAGGAGATATGGAATGTCCAGAACTTGTGGACGTTTACCAAAATCCTTACGAATACGTTTTTTCTCGGTATAGGAGTAAACCATAGGGTTCCTCAGCTCGCTGACAAGTCGACCCATCTGTCCGACGAAGGGACAGTTTGTGCAACACCATTTTGTGGACCGGAAAATTGAATACTTTCCGCAATACCTGTTGCTATCACGCTTAAACCATTTCATTGCGATTTACACAGAGCGAGCACCCTGTCGCAGTATATTAAGTCGTCGATAGAAACAAGCATTGTCAGGACAACCAGCAGTCAAACAGTGTGAAATGCTGCTGATGCCTTACAGCGCAAAAAGGCTGGTGACTAAAAAGTCACCAGCCATCAGCCTAATTGCTTAGGCTGCAACCAGAAAAGTTGGCTTATTTAACTTCAACTTCAGCGCCAGCTTCTTCCAGAGATTTTTTCAGTGCTTCTGCGTCGTCTTTGCTCACGCCTTCTTTCAGCGCAGCTGGAGCAGATTCTACCAGGTCTTTAGCTTCTTTCAGACCCAGGCCAGTTGCGCCACGTACTGCTTTGATTACAGCAACTTTGTTCGCGCCAGCAGCTTTCAGAATTACGTCGAATTCAGTTTTTTCTTCAGCAGCTTCAGCCGGGCCCGCAGCTACAGCTACAGCAGCAGCAGCAGAAACACCGAATTTTTCTTCCATTGCAGATACCAGCTCTACAACGTCCATTACGGACATAGCTGCAACTGCTTCAATGATTTGATCTTTAGTGATAGACATTTAAATTGTTCCTGAAAATCAGAATAAGTTTATACGTAAGCAAATGCTTTATAAAGATAACTGCGATTAAGCAGCTTCTTTCGCATCGCGTACAGCAGCCAGAGTGCGAACCAGTTTGCCAGCCGCAGCTTCTTTCATGGTTGCCATCAGGCGTGCAATTGCTTCTTCGTAGGTCGGCAGGGTTGCCAGGCGATCGATTTGCGATGCCGGGATCAACTCACCTTCAAAGGCTGCAGCTTTGACCTCAAATTTTGCATTCGCTTTCGCGAACTCTTTGAACAGACGAGCAGCAGCGCCCGGGTGTTCCATAGAGTATGCAATCAGGGTCGGACCAACAAACGTGTCTTTCAGGCACTCGAACTGAGTACCTTCAACTACGCGACGCAGCAGGGTGTTACGAACAACACGCATGTATACGCCAGCTTCACGACCTGCTTTACGCAGTTCAGTCATTTTGTCTACAGTAACGCCACGGGAATCCGCAACTACTGCAGACAGCGCGCCTTTGGCTACTTCGCTGACTTCAGCAACAATCGCTTGTTTGTCTTGAAGATTTAAAGCCATTAGCTTTGCTCCTGGATGTTTGCCGGAACTCATGTTCCGGAACTCACTTCACTCAACCCAACGGGAAGAGCGTCTTAATACGGTGAGCAGAAACAAGCCAGAGTATTTAAAATAATCTTAGCGTTCTGTCACCGTCTACGCAGGGGATTAAGTTTCTTGCGAAACACCTGCGGTCTTCGACGGAGGCCTGGATAGGCCAGGCTCCAACGAACAATTCTTTTAGCCGCTAACTTTTGTTAGCAAACGTGGGGGTAAGATTGTAGACAAAATCACCGCCCACGTAAAGGCATTAGTTTGCAGCAGCGCTCAGGCCAGCCTGGTCAACTGCAACACCTGCACCCATGGTGGTGGAGATGCTAACTTTCTTGATGTACACGCCTTTCGCCTGAGTTGGTTTAGCTTTTTTCAGCGCAACCAGCAGAGCTTCCAGGTTTTCTTTCAGTTTGTCAGCGTCAAAGTCCACTTTACCGATGGTGGTGTGGATGATGCCGTTTTTGTCGTTACGATAACGAACCTGACCTGCTTTAGCGTTCTTAACCGCTTCAGCAACGTTAGGGGTTACAGTACCCACTTTCGGGTTTGGCATCAGGCCGCGTGGACCCAGAACCTGGCCCAGCTGGCCAACAACGCGCATTGCATCTGGAGAAGCAATAACAACGTCAAAGTTCATTTCGCCTTTCTTGATCTGATCAGCCAGATCTTCCATACCTACCAGTTCAGCGCCGGCAGCTTTAGCAGCTTCAGCGTTTGCACCCTGAGCAAATACAGCTACGCGAACGGAACGGCCAGTACCGTGTGGCAGTACAGTTGCGCCACGAACGTTCTGATCGGATTTACGAGCGTCGATGCCCAGGTTAACGGCAACGTCAACGCTTTCAACGAACTTAGCAGTAGCCAGTTCTTTCAGCAGAGCGATAGCTTCGTTGATGTCGTACTGTTTGGTCGCATCAACTTTGTCACGGATCACGGACATGCGCTTGGTCAGTTTAGCCATTTCTTAGTCCTCCACTACCAGGCCCATGGAACGTGCAGTACCTTCGATGGAGCGAGTCATCGCTTCAATGTCGGAACCAGTCATGTCGGCAGCTTTGGTCTGCGCGATTTCCTGCAACTGAGCGCGGGAAATTTTACCCACTTTGTCTTTGTTCGGCTTACCGGAACCAGACTTGATACCAGCCGCTTTCTTCAGCAGAACTGCTGCTGGAGGGGTTTTGGTAACGAAAGTGAAAGAACGGTCAGCGTAAACAGTGATTACAACTGGAATTGGCAGACCTTTTTCCATGGATTCGGTTTTGGCGTTGAACGCTTTACAGAATTCCATGATGTTCACACCCTGCTGACCCAGAGCTGGACCAACTGGTGGACTTGGGTTCGCCATACCTGCTGCAACCTGCAGCTTGACGTAGGCTTGTACTTTCTTAGCCATTCTAAAATCCTCTGATTGGGTAATAACGCCTCGGAGAGGCTCCCCGTGAATAAAATTCGTTTTACGGGCCGGGGCCCATAAAAACAAAAGGCGCGAAATTGTATTCCAATCTCGCGCCCTGTGCAACGATTAAATCGTCGCTTTTTTGATCGCTGCTTAGGCTTTTTCTACCTGGGCAAAGTCCAGTTCTACCGGGGTCGCACGACCGAAGATAGAAACGGAAACTTTCAGGCGGGACTTCTCGTAGTCCACTTCTTCGACGACGCCGTTAAAGTCAGCAAACGGACCGTCGTTAACACGAACCATCTCACCCGGTTCAAACAGCGTTTTCGGACGCGGCTTATCACCAACCTGCTGGAGGCGGTTCATAATCGCATCAACTTCTTTGTCGCTGATTGGCGCCGGACGGTCAGATGTGCCGCCGATAAAGCCCATCACGCGCGGTACGCTGCGCACCAGGTGCCAGCTCGCGTCGTTCATCACCATCTGAACCAGCACGTAACCCGGGAAGAATTTACGCTCGCTTTTGCGACGTTGGCCGCCACGGATCTCGACCACTTCTTCGGTCGGCACCATGACTTCGCCAAATAACTCTTCCATATTGTGTAATTTGATATGCTCACGCAGCGACGTAGCTACGCGGCCTTCAAAACCGGAAAACGCCTGAACGACGTACCAGCGCTTTTTAGGGGCTTCAGACATCTCAGAACCTCAGGCCAGTGATAAAGGATACCAGGCGAACCAGAATACCATCCAGTCCCCACAGGATCAGTGACATTACAGCGGTTACCGCCGCTACAATCAGCGTGGTGTGCAATGTTTCCTGGCGAGTCGGCCAAATGACCTTGCGGACTTCGGTACGCGCTTCGCGGGCAAACGCAACGGTCGCTTTGCCTTTTGTCGTCAACAGCGCGACACCACCCGCCGCAGCAATCAGAATTACCACTGCAAGCGCACGTAGCGGCAGCATCATGTCACGATAAAGATAGTTGCCGACAATCGCCACAATCAGCAGCACGGCTACAACTACCCATTTCATCGCTTCCAGGCCGCGCCCGCTCCCTTGAGCTTCGGTATTCGCACTCATAAACCAACCTGTCAGAAGTATTCTACAAACATTTTCACCCCGCGTGTGCGAGGCAAACCAATCGAAATGCTATTCGCTTTTCGTATTATACGCTCTCCGCAGAGCCTGTCTCAGCAATGATTATGACAAAATTAATCACTGATGAGCCAGGTTCTGATGTGAAAGCGTGCAAAAAGGGCATCAAATGATGCCCTTTTATTGCGCATTGCGTCAAATGTTATCAGCGATTAGCCGAGAACTTTAGCAACAACGCCCGCGCCAACGGTACGGCCGCCTTCACGGATTGCGAAACGCAGACCGTCGTCCATC
>NZ_JADBRA010000033.1:0-37417 GCF_014896205.1 Enterobacter cloacae complex sp. I2 | reverse complement strand
CAGCAGTGCTTCCCTTCACAGATCCTACGCGTTCTTTCCCTCGGCAGGTTTATTAAGTTATAACAGCTTTTATCTAAAAAAACAGGAAAGAGAGTGATTAATTTCACGAAAATTTAACTTAATTTTTTAAATGTATTAATATTTAAATTTTAGTTAAGTCTCGTTAAACATTCTCCTGTACCATTTTTAATATATTCACCAAGTTTATATTTCTATCCTGCGGCATACGGTTTGATCGTTGAGACCCGCAACGGGCGCAGGTATAGTACTTACTCAGATGTAGCCGGAGGATTTCCATGAACCCTGACGACAAATCACTTTTCCTTGACGCCATGGAGGATGTCCAGCCGCTCAAACGCTGCACGGATATTCACTGGCAGCAGAGCCGCAACACGCGGGCGCGTCAGGAAATGGATACCGAGCAGCTGGATAACTTTCTGACGCTGGGGTTTCTTGAACTGCTACCCCTCGAAGAGCCGCTGATGTTCCAGCGGGAAGGGGTACAGCAGGGAGTATTTGATAAGCTGCGTTCCGGCAAATATTCCCGTCAGGCCAGCTTAACGCTGTTACGCCAGCCCGCGGAGCAATGCCGCCAGCAGGTATATTCCTTTATTCGCCAGGCCGGACGTGACGGGCTGCGCAACCTGATCATCGTGCACGGTAAAGGGCGTGAGCAGCAATCGCACCCTAACGTGGTGCGCAGCTATCTTGCGCGCTGGCTGACCGAGTTTGACGAAGTACAAGCCTTTTGCGAAGCGCAGCCGTATCACGGCGGCAGTGGAGCATGCTATGTCTCGTTGCGTAAGTCTGAGGAAGCGAAGCGAGATAACTGGGAGCGCCACGCCAAGCGTAGCCGCTAATCAGCCAGGCGGGCGACAGGCTCGCCCGCCCGTCACTCAGAAGGTTTCCCAGTTTGCGTCGGAGGAATTTGCGCCTGCCGTTGACGGGCGCAGCAGTGCGGGCGCTTTCACGTTTTCAGGACGGGATGCCGGAGAAGCCTGAGCATTCAGCCTGAAAGCCGCCACGGCCTGGCGCAGCTGTTCTGACTGATCTTCCAGCGCGGCCGCCGCCGTTGCCGATTCCTGTACCAGCGCGGCGTTTTGCTGCGTAACGCTGTCCATCTGCGAGACCGCCAGGCTGACCTGTTCAATACCGCGGCTCTGCTCGTCAGACGCCGATGAGATTTCCCCCATAATATCGGTCACGCGCGTCACGGCCGCGACGATCTCCTTCATGGTTGCACCCGCCTCGCTCACCTGTTCAGAGCCGGTATTTACCCGGCTGACGGAGCTCTCAATAAGCCCTTTGATCTCTTTCGCCGCCTGCGCGCTGCGGCTGGCCAGCGTCCGTACTTCACCTGCCACAACCGCAAAGCCGCGACCTTGTTCTCCGGCACGCGCGGCTTCAACCGCGGCGTTGAGCGCCAGAATGTTGGTCTGGAAGGCAATGCTATCGATAACGCCGGTGATGTGCGCAATTTGCTGAGAACTGTCGGCAATGTCATTCATGGTACGCACCACGTTATCCACGACCTGACCGCCGCGAGCGGCGGTTTCAGACGCATTTTTCGCCAGCAGCGTCGCCTGACGGGCATTATCCGAGTTCTGTTTGACGGTGGCCGTCAGCTCTTCCATGCTGGCGGCGGTCTCTTCCAGCGAGGCGGCCTGCTGCTCGGTGCGGGCGGAAAGGTCATTGCTCCCGGCGGCAATTTCCCCTGCGCCCGTGTAAATGGAATCCGTGCTGCCGCGCACGGCGCTGACGGTGCTCACCAGCGACTGCTGCATCTCGTGCAGGCCGGCGGCCAGCTGGCCCATTTCGTTGCGCCCGGAAATATCGACGTTTTGCGTCAGATCGCCGCTCGCGATGGTGCGAATATGGTTCATGATGGCGTTGAGTGGTCTCAATAGCAGGTGCTGTAAACCCTGCCAGATCACGACCAGCACGATGATAACGGTCAGGAAAATCGCCGCCAGCGTCCACTGCATCTGGGTAAAGCTACTCTGGTTCTCGTCGGCGGCGGCTTTCAGCAGAACGTTGTTTTCGGCGCGCCAGCGGGTATAGACCGCCTCCATCTCATCCTGCGCCTGCTGGGCGTCCAGGTCTCCATAGGCCTGATAGTTATCGGCGCGCAGATACGTAATGGACAAGCGCATCACCTCGTGCATGTGCTGCCAGGCCTTCTGCATCTCTTCGGTAAGGGCGGGATCCTGACCGTTAACCTGCGGGATCTCCTGCCAGTTCTTATAATAGCTTTCGGCTTTGGTCAGCGAACCGTTCGCGGTACCCAGCAGCGTGTTGATCGCCGCGAGAGAGGCCGGGTCACGCTGGTTTTTCAGGTAGCGGATCGCCACGCGGGTGACGGTGACGCGCGTTTTAATTAGCGTGTTAACGCTGTCGCTCAGGCTCTCCTGTTGGGCATTGAGCAACCCGGAGTTCTGAAAGTTGTGACGATCGTTGTTAACGGCAGAGTAGAACAACCCTCCCGTGACAACTTGCAGCAGACAGAATATGGTGAGGGCAAAGAGAATACCGGTAATCACGTGCAGATTTTTCAGCATAGCGGTCGTCCGTAAGAGAAGAGGCAGGGTTACATCAATACTATCGTCGTAGCGAATTTAAACTTTAATTTTACTATTGCTTAACTAATGGTTTCGTTGCGGAACCTGTTGTTAATCCGGATCATTTTTATGAGGAAGGTCAGCATGAGCAGCATTGATAAAAGTGGCACGTTCACGCTCGGAACGCGTACGGTTAAACGGTTTGGCTATGGTGCAATGCAGCTTGCCGGACCGGGGGTTTTTGGTCCGCCAAAAGACAAAAATGCCGCGCTGGCGGTGCTGCGTGAAGCGGTGGCGGCGGGCGTGAATCACATCGATACCAGCGATTTTTACGGCCCCCATGTAACCAACCAGCTTATCTGCGAGGCGCTTCATCCATACCGGGACGACCTCACGATTGTGACCAAGATCGGTGCCCGACGCGGTGAAGATGCCTCCTGGCTACCGGCGTTTTCCGCGCAGGAGCTGACGCAGGCGGTGCATGACAACCTGCGTAACCTGAAGCTAGATGTGCTGGACGTGGTTAACCTGCGGATCATGTTTAGTGCCCACGGGCCGGCGGAGGGATCGATTGCCGAGCCGCTAAGCACCCTCGCGGAGCTGCAACAGCAGGGGCTGGTTCGCCATATAGGGCTGAGCAACGTCACCGCTTCACAGGTTGCTGAGGCGCAGAAGATGGTTTCCGTGGTGTGTGTACAGAACATGTACAACGTGGTGAATCGTGGTGACGATGCACTGGTTGATTCGCTGGCGGAGCAGGGGATTGCCTGGGTGCCGTTCTTCCCGCTGGGGGGCTTCACGCCTCTGCAATCTTCCGGGCTAAAGGCGGTAGCGGATTCACTAGGTGCGACGCCGATGCAGGTGGCGCTGGCATGGCTACTGCAACGCTCGCCAAATATCCTCTTGATCCCGGGAACCTCTTCGGTGGCGCATCTGCATCAAAACCTGGCGGCAGCCGATCTGGTGTTACCGCCTGAGGCGCTGGAGACGTTAAATTCGCTGGTGAAGTAATCCCGACGGCAACGGAAGCCCGGAGGATCTTTCGGGCTTTTGTTGTTTACGATCCAGTCTGACTCTGTTGACGGTGAAGCGCTAACGCTTCCGCCACGATTTCCTGCTTACTTTTCCGTGTTTCATACGCAGTGATGCGGATGTACTCCATCAGCGCGGGATCGATGCGGGCGCTTAACATCCTGAGATCGGCCTCCTTTGCTAAACCGCGAGCGACACGCTTATCGGGATAATCACGGGCGGGCATAGAAAACGTCCTCCAAAAATTGTCTTGCTGATTTGTGCTGTAAAATATGCGCTAGTCTCAATGTAAAGTCAATGAATAGTGATCGTGTAGTGATTATGATTTGGGGTCGTTATGGTTGAAGTCTTAATGAAGTGTTCATGTAGTGCCTGCGTTATCCACGCTGTGAATCCGCATTTATGCAGAAAGTATCATTTACAGTTCTGTAAATGACTGAATGTTTAACACATCCATGAATAATTTCTGCCTGAAACTTAATTCAGGTTAATCTCTCTGCTTATTAATGGGTATTGCGTAATTGAATCTATTGTCTGAAGGCTCAGCTGTAAAAATCTGAGGTTATAAGAACGGCCTTGTCGGGAAATCCTGATATTCATCCTTTAAGCAACGCCTGGCTGGTCATATATTCCAGCGATAGCGAGGGAGTTAGCGATATTCACTTATTGCACCCGGCTAAACCCATGCAATTGCGCTGGTTTTCATTTCTTACCACATAATAGCTTTTGTCTACGTTCTCTTTTTAATTTATGCTTCGCATACGAACAATTAGCGTTGTGCAGGGTTTTAGCATCGTGGCAGTTAATAAAACCCTGCTTTATATAAAGAAATCAGGAGATTCATTTTTATGTCAGACAATAATCCCCGCCCGTTCGGCTGGTTAGGCCTGTGGTGCCTGCTGGTGGGTGTGGTACTTCTTGTGACGGGGCTGTTCTTTGCCATCGGCGGTTTTAAACTGGTTACCCTGGGAGGGAGTTGGTACTTTCTCATTGCCGGGGTTATCACGCTGCTCTCTGCAATCCAGTTCTTCCGCCGCAAGTCTTCCGCCGTGGGGCTGTTTGCCCTCGTGTTTCTTGGCACCCTGATTTGGGCATTTTATGATGCCGGACTCGACTTCTGGCCGCTGGTTTCCCGTTTGATGGTACCCGCCGGGCTGATGGTGCTGGCAGCAGCCAGCTGGCCTGCACTGCGCAAGCGTGAAGGAAAACCGTCCTCCACGAAAGGGGCGATGGGGGTCTGTGCAGTCCTTATTATCGGCATGGGCGTCACGTTTGTTCAGATGTTTCAACCCCATCCGACCGTGCCGTTTAGCGGCGACAAGCGCCCGCTGGTGCCGGTAAAAGACGAGGCGAAACAGCAGAACTGGGATCACTACGGTAATACGGCTGGTGGCAGTCGCTTTGTGGCGCTGGACCAGATCACCCGTGACAACGTGAAAGATCTCAAACCGGTCTGGACCTACCATACCGGTGACATTCCGCTAAGCCCGGATGGCAATGGCGCAGAAGATCAGCAAACGCCGCTACAGGTAGGCGATCGTGTCTTCCTGTGTACGCCGCATAACAACGTGATCGCCGTGGATGCCGACAGCGGTAAAGAGATCTGGAAAGCGGAAATCAACGCCAAGTCTGCCATCTGGATGCGCTGCCGTGGTCTGGCGTACTTCGATGCCACCAAACCGCTGGTGCAGCCAACGGTAGCCGGCTCCACGCCGGTTCTGCCTGCGCAGGTCGCACCGGGCGCAGCATGCCAGCGTCGTATTCTGATGAATACCATTGACGGTAAGCTGATCGCGTTAGACGCCGATAACGGCAAATTCTGTCCGGACTTCGGCACTAACGGCAGCGTTAACCTGCATGAAGGGATGGGCGATGTGTCAGATCCCACCTACGTGTTGACGTCGGCCCCAACCCTGGCGGGCACCACGGTCGTGGTGGGCGGGCGCGTTGCGGATAACGTAAGCACCGATATGCCGGGCGGCGTGCTGCGCGGCTATGACGTGATCACCGGCCAGCTGCGCTGGGCATTCGATCCGCGTAATCCGGATCCGAACTATGTTCTGAAGCCGGGCGAACACTACAAACGTAGCTCCGCAAACTCCTGGGCCCCTATGTCCTGGGATGCGTCGATGAATACCGTGTTTATCCCGATGGGAAGTTCCTCTGTTGACCTGTGGGGCGCTGACCGTATTCCGGAAGACCACAAGTACGCCACCTCAATCCTGGCGCTGGATGCGACAACCGGGAAAGAGAAGTGGGTATACCAGACCGTGCATAACGACCTCTGGGATTTCGACATTCCGATGCAGCCGAGCCTGGTTGATTTCCCAACCAAAGAAGGCAACAAGCCAGCGGTCGTGGTGGGCACTAAGGCAGGGCAGATTTACGTTCTCGATCGCCTGACCGGTAAACCGCTCACCGAAGTGAAAGAGGTTCCGGTAAAACCAGCGGATATTCCGCGTGAGCAGTATCCCGCAACGCAGCCACGTTCCGTGGGCATGCCGCAGATTGGCGCGGAGACCCTGAAAGAGTCTGATATGTGGGGAGCGACGCCGTTTGACCAGCTGGCCTGTCGTATCAGCTTCAAATCAATGCGTTACGACGGTCTGTACACAATGCCGGGCACCGATATTTCCCTGAGTTTCCCGGGCTCGCTGGGAGGAATGAACTGGGGCAGTCTGTCCACGGATCCGAACAACCAGTACATTTTCGTCAACGACATGCGTCTGGGTCTGTGGGTTCAGCTGATTAAGCAAGATCCGCAAAGCGCGGTGGCAAACACCGGCGGTGAAGCCGTGAACGCCGGAATGGGCGCCGTTCCTATGAAAGGAACGCCATACTCGGTCAACAAAAACCGCTTCATGTCACCGCTGGGCATTCCGTGCCAGAAACCCCCGTTTGGCACCCTGTCCGCCATTGACCTGAAAACGCAGAAAATCGTCTGGCAGGTGCCGGTCGGTACCGTTCAGGATACCGGTCCGTTTGGGGTAAAAATGCGCATGCCAATGCCTGTCGGTATGCCGACGCTGGGCGGTACGCTCGCCACTCAGGGCGGTCTGGTCTTTATTGCCGGAACCCAGGATTACTACCTGCGTGCCTTTGATTCCTCTACGGGGGAAGAAGTGTGGAAAGCGCGTCTCCCGGTGGGTAGCCAGGGCGGGCCTATTAGCTATGTATCACCGAAAACCGGCAAACAGTACATTCTGATTTCTGCCGGCGGTGCACGCCAGTCGCCGGATCGTGGTGACTACGTGATTGCCTACGCGCTGGATAAGTAACAGCGAAATAAGCAGCCAGGCCCCGTCTTAGTACGGGGCTTTTTTTATGGTTAAAAATCACGCACACCGGGAAAGCGGCGGTTCCGGTCAGCCAGCGAAAAGCACCCGCCAGCGGCGGCGACGGCGAGTCATTTCGCGCCACAGCGCGATAATCTCATCATGTTGCAGGGCATCGATAGCCTGCGGGGTTAACACCGGCAAACCATAGCGCTGGCGCAGGGCGGCCACTGCCGTGGTGCTGGCATCCCTCGGTGACCGGATCTGCGTCGCCAGCTGCTGTCGCAATAGGCTGAACCCGGATTCATCGCACGGCGTCAGCTCGCGCAAAAATCGTTTACAGCAGCCCAGCAGATCCACGGGAGAACGGTCAGGCGACTGTAGCGCCAGCAGCAGGCCATCGCGATCGGCAATACGCTGATAACGACAGCTGACCACGTAGCCAATTTGCTGTTCCACGCGCAGGCGCTGGAAAAATTGCGGTTCGCAGCATAGCGCCAGCAGCCGCAGCGCGGCGAGCGAAGCGCCCGGTGGCAGCGGAATAAACACCAGCAGCGCCGAGTCCGCGCTGGCGTGCGGGATACGTTCGATCCCGCCGGGACAATCGCTAAACGGCGACCCCTTAGCGTTAACCGGCGCCCGGAGCAGGCCAAGCTGCCGGGCTAACCCGTGCGCGTGTTCGGCGCTGCCGCCAGCTAACGCCGCCAGCCAGCCGTCCCGGGGCGGTTCCGAGGCCAGCCGTTCAGGCAACTGCTTAAGCAGCTGACGGATCGCGATGCCTTCTGGCGCTGGCGTAACAGCCGGTGTGGAGCGGGAGAGGCGATCGGCAATCGCCCTGATGATGGGTTCCGCCGTCACCACTGCGTCAGGCAGCCGCAGGGTTAGCTGCCAGCTACCCTCCACCGTTTGCCACTCGCCGCTGCCGCCGATATGGCGCAGTTCAGCCAGAAGAGGGCGTAATTGTTTGCCTGCCGCCACACCCTGTGACTCGCTTACGCGCGAATAAAAAGGCCTGCGGAGGATCAGCGTCGGCGGTTGTGCCTGCGCCGGTAAATGCAGCAGCGGAACGGCTTGTGGCGTCAGGGCTGGGGCAGAATATTGGGTAGCCTGCGGGTAGAAGGAAAACGCGATGGGGCTTTCATCCGCAACCGGCTGGCGACGCCAGTGGCTAAGCGGCAGGGAAAAACCCTGGCTGGAAATTGTTTCGGCGGCGTCCATTTTTTTGCAGGCCAGATACGAGGTCGGCGCCGCCAGTAAGTCGGCACAGAAGACGGAAAAATCAACCGGCGCCGCGCCGGGCGCAAAACCGAACGCCCGCTGGCGAAGCTGGTCAAGGGTCGACAGGGCGCTAAAGCGCTGCTGTGCCAGACGATAATAATGCCGCTGTTGCTCTTGCGTCGTTTGCTGTAGGGCCCGCAGCCAGCGCGTGATATGCGAATCTATGGTCTCGGGCCGTTCGCCGTCAAGCGTTAGCGCCAGCCAGCCGTAATCGTCATCCTGATAAAGCCAGTCCAGCGATACCTCTTCTGCCAGCCCGCGCGCCCGCAGCCCGTCAATCAGGCTTCCGGGGGCCTCGTCCAGCAAGAATTCCCGAAGTAAGGTGACGTTGTCACATTTTCGGATTAACGGACAGCGCCACAGCGCGGGTCGCTCCGTCACTGCCAGCTGATAATCTGCTTCAGCGCTAAGGCGTAACGGGGGGGCGGCTTCAGGCACACAACCTGAAGCAAAACCTGTCGCAAACGTATGGGCAAGCTCGGCTAGCGCATCCAGCGTTTGCGGTCCCTGTAGCCACAATTGCAGGTGTCCGGCCACATAATAGCGGCGATGAAAGTCGCGCAACGCGGCGTGCAGCGATCCCGTGTCTTGCCCCAGAGATTCATGGCTACCCACCTGAAAACGGCGAAAAGCCCCCGGTTGTTCCATTGCGTGGCGCGCCGCGGCTTCGCGCCGGGCGGCATCATGCTGCTGGATGAGCCTGTTTTCCGCATCAATGACCGCCACTTCGCGCTGGATGTCCTGCCGGGAAAGCAGCGGCGCCTGCACCATATCCCGCAGTCGTGCGACGCCGTCGGACAGGTTATCGGCGGCAACGTCGAAGAAAAACGCGCTGTGGCGAGCCAGCGTGGTGGCGTTGACGCTGCCGCCCTGACGCTGGATCCAGGCCATGAGCCGATCGTCGTCCCGATAACGCTCGCTACCGCGAAACAGCAGGTGCTCAAGCAAATGCGCGAGGCCGGCGAAGCGTGGTGGCTCATGATGGCTTCCGGCGCTCACGCGCACCAGCGCCGCCGCGCGCGTCGCCTGCGGCTGATGAACCAGCGTTGCGCGTAAACCGCCCGCCAGCTCAACGATGCGGATGGTCATTGTCGCTACAGTTCCCGGGTTTTATAGATAAGCTGAGAGCGGGTTCGGTTGCGGAACTGAAGCTGGCCGATTTTCATATCGCTACAGGCTGCTTCGCGTCGCGCGTCCAGAATTTTATGATGATGCGGCGATTTGCTGCACACCGGATCGGCGTTATCAGCATTCCCGGTAAGCATAAAGGCCTGGCAGCGGCAGCCGCCGAAGTCTTTCTCTTTTTCATCGCAGGAGCGGCACGGCTCCGGCATCCAGTCAAACCCGCGATAGCGGTTGAAGCCGAAAGAGTCATACCAGATGGATTCCAGGCTCTGCTCAAGC
This sequence comes from Enterobacter cloacae complex sp. I2, assembly GCF_014896205.1. Classification (NCBI taxonomy): domain Bacteria; kingdom Pseudomonadati; phylum Pseudomonadota; class Gammaproteobacteria; order Enterobacterales; family Enterobacteriaceae; genus Enterobacter; species Enterobacter cloacae complex sp. I2. The sequence goes on along the minus strand of NZ_JADBRA010000033.1, from coordinate 27,870 downwards.
ACCGACGGGAATTCCACCGGCAGCTGGCGCGCGCTGTGGCAGGGCAGCGCCGTGCCTTCCGGGGTCACGCTGAGGAAAATCGATCCCCAGCCGCCCATACAACCTTTTGGCCGCTCTTCGTAATAATCGGGAGTGACGAACAGCAGGTTGGTCAGATTGCCGCTGGCGGCCATTTTTTGCCGGTAGTCAGCGACCACGCGTTCAGCGCGGGCGATCTGTTCCCGCGTCGGCAGAAGCCCCTGACGGTTGAGGAACGCCCAACCGTAGAACTGGCAGGTGGCAAGTTCTACGTCATCGGCGTCCAGTTCGATGCACAGTTCGATGATCTTATCGATCTGATCGATATTGTGCCGGTGCAGGACGAAATTCAGCACCATCGGGTAATCGCGCGCTTTAACCGCTTTGGCCATCGCCAGCTTCTGCTGGAAGGCTTTTTTATTACCCGCCAGCGCAGCGTTAAGCACTTCATCGCTGGCCTGGAAGCTAATCTGGATATGGTCCAGACCCGCCTCGCTGAACGCGTCGAGCTTGCTCTCCGTCAGGCCAATTCCCGAGGTGATCAGGTTGGTATAAAAACCGAGATCGCGGGCGGCGCGAATCAGCTCCGGCAGATCTTTACGCGTCAACGGTTCGCCGCCAGAAAAGCCTATCTGCACGCTGCCCATCGCCCGCGCCTGGCGGAAAACGTCGATCCACTGTTCGGTGGTGAGCTCCTGGTCCTGCCGGGCGAAGTCCAGCGGGTTAGAGCAGTAAGGACACTGTAGCGGACAGCGATAGGTCAGCTCCGCCAGCAGCCACAGCGGTGGATTGACGGCGGGTTTATTCTGGCTCACGGAAAATAATCCACTTCTGTTGATAAGCGATTTGCAGGAATTCAACGACGTCGTCATCCACGCCGCCGGCTTCCGGGAAGCGTTCGTTGAGTACGGCAATAATGGCTGCCGCATCGCGTTGGCCATCGACCAGTTCGAGGATGGCGGCCGCGGTGTCATTGAGTTTAGCCATGCCTTCCGGATAGAGGATCACATGGCTGTCCTGCGCGGCTTCCCATTGCAGGCGATAGCCGCGACGAAAGGCGACAATTGAGTTCTTTTGCATGCTTATACCAGTCGGGTTGTGTGCCAGGCCGCTTTGTCGGTGACCGAGTGATAAGGCGGACGCTGTAGCGCGTAGGCCATGGTCATCGCGTCGAGCATTGACCACAGGATATCGAGTTTAAACTGAAGGATCTCCAGCATCCTGTTCTGCTTTTCCGCGCTGTCACAGTAACTCTTCGCCAGCTCCAGACCGTGTTCAACGTCGCGGCTGGCCTGGCTGAGGCGGCTGCGGAAATAAAAATAGCCTTCCTCTTTGATCCACGGATAGTGCTGTGGCCAGCTGTCGAGACGCGACTGATGAATTTGCGGGGCAAACAGCTCGGTTAGCGAGCTGCATGCCGCCTCCTGCCAGTTGGCGCGGCGGGCGAAGTTAACGTAAGCGTCGACGGCGAAACGGACGCCGGGCAGCACGTGGCGTTCGCTGATTAAGTCGTCGCGGCTAAGCCCCACTGCCTCGCCCAGCTGGAGCCAGGCTTCAATACCGCCGTCATGACCGTTGCTGCCATCGTGATCGAGGATGCGCTGCACCCATTTGCGACGCGTGTGCGGATCCGGGCAGTTCGCCATAATTGCCGCGTCCTTCAGCGGGATCGTCGTCTGATAGTAAAAACGGTTCGCCACCCAGCCCTGGATTTGCTCGCGGCTGGCCTCGCCGTTATGCATCGCAATATGGTACGGATGGTGAATATGATAATAGGCGCCTTTCGCCCGAAGGGCGTGTTCAAACTCTTGCGGCGAGAGCGTTTCGCGAATGTGCATAGTTAGTCCTGAAGCGTGATGGTCATCCCGTCCCAGCTCACTTCTATTCCCTGCTGCGTGAGGGCGTGACGCTGCGGCGATTGCTCGTTTAGGATCGGGTTAGTGTTATTAATGTGAATCAGAATCTTGCGCTTTGCCGGCAGTGAGGCCAGCAGCGCCATCATGCCGTGTTCGTCGCCGAGCGCCAGATGGCCCATGTCGCGGCCGGTATTGCGCCCGACGCCGGCGGCCTGAAGCTCATCGTCCTGCCAGACGGTGCCGTCAATCAGCAGACAGTCCGCTTTTTTAAGCCACGGCAGAATGGCGTCATCGGGTTCACCGAGACCCGGCGCGTAGAACAGCGTCTGACCGTTGCGGCGGTTTTCGATAAACAGCGCCACGTTATGTCCCGGCAGCGGGCGGTCGCGCCACGGCGAATAGGGCGGTGCGTTACTGGCGATGGGGACAGCGGTAAACTGCAAATCAGGGCAGGCTTCCACGCTAAAGGCGGTGAGCGGGGCAATCGGATGATGAATCAGGCCGCCGTTCCAGTGCCGTAGCATGGTAAAAATCGGGAAACCGCTGGTAAGATCTTCATGCACCTCGGGCGTGCACCATACCTGATGCGGGCAGCCCTCGCGCAGGCTGAGCAGCCCGGTGGTGTGGTCAATCTGGCTGTCGGTGAGAATAATGCCGCCAATATGCGTGCCGCGCAGAACCTCTTTCTTGTTCAGTTCTGGCGTGTGGGCAATCTGCTGGCTGATATCGGGCGAGGCGTTACACAGCACCCACTCTTTGCCGTTATCGCTGACGATGATCGACGATTGGGTGCGAGGGGTCGCCTGAAGAGTACCGTTGCGCAAACCCTGACAGTTGGCACAGTTACAGTTCCACTGTGGGAAACCGCCGCCGGCGGCGGAACCGAGGACTTTAATAAACATGAAGATAGGCCAGGTAGTAAAACGAAAATGCCCGCACGGATGGCGGGCTGAGTGATTAGCGGTTGGAAATGTACAGCGTCACTTCCAGGCCAAGACGTAAATCAATAAAAGCAGGTTTCTTCCACATCGTTTTTTCCTCTTTAAAAATACAGCACTAACGCCATCGTTTGTGCCAGTTTTGTGATGGTCATCAAATAATGCGCTACAGGGGGGCAAAGCTCAACCCAAAATATGTAAGGAATTAACGTAATGTTTACAACGCAACCTATTGTTGCCAAACATTTTGCAATACCTTTCGCCAGTTGCCCCACAGCAGTTTATTCAGCACAAATTGATCATAGCCGCTATCGCGCAACGCGCCGATCAGCCGCGGTAAACCACTCACATCGTGCAACTCATCCGGCAACGTAATGCCGTCAAAATCGGAGCCGAGCGCGACGTGATCGTCACCCATGATGTTAATAAGATAGTCGATATGGCGAACGATTGTGCTCAGCGGAGTATCGCTATCGCGTTTACCGTCGGCGCGCAGAAAGGCATTGCCGAAATTAACGCCCACCACGCCGCCGCTGTCGCGGATAGCCAGCAGCTGCCGATCGGTCAGATTGCGCGGTTGCGGGCACAGCGCATGGGCGTTGGAATGGGTGGCGACCAGCGGTGAAGAGGAATGACGAGCGGTATCCCAGAACGCCTTTTCATTCATATGCGAGACGTCAATCACCATGTTCAGGGCGTTAGCCTGCCTGACGAGGGCGATCCCCTCCGCGGTGAGTCCAGGGCCGCTGTCCGGGCTGCCGGGAAATGCTCCGTTAACGCCGGTGCCGAAACGGTTAGCAATGTTCCAGAAAGGCCCAATGCTGCGCACGCCGGCGGCATAAAAGGCCCGTAGATCGTCTCCCTCGCCGTCAAAACCGCCCGCGCCCTCAATATGCGCCACCATTGCCAGCACCTTATCCTGACGGCAGCGTTCGATATCCGCCGCGCTCAGGCACAACCGCGCCCTGTCTGCGGAGTGTGCGATAAGCTGCTTAAGGATTGTCAACTGCTGCCAGAGAATGTCGATCGGCTCCCACGGCTCGCTGGCGTATTGCGGCGCCATGCGGGCGATATACGCCTGCGGCGGCACGAACAGCGCGAACAGCCCGCCGGAAAATCCGCCTTGCTGCATGCGGGGATAATCGAGGTGTCCGTTCTCAATACCGGAAAAGAAAGCCGTTACCGGATCCTGGCGATGGTGAAGCCATAAGTTAAGCAACAGGTCATTGTGACCATCAAAAATCGCCATAGCGCATCCCACTGTCTTGTATTGCCGAAAAAGTTGCCTGGCACGATAACCGATTTGTCCCGTCCGGCAAGGGGAAATTTACAACTTAGCAGCAATTGTTAATCTCACTTAACAGTAAGGCGATCGGCACATCGTCTTGTTGCCGATGGGCGGTAAAGCCATTGATATTATTTCTTCTTGTTCATCATCGCTTTGAGATCGGCAAAAGGGTTAAACGTGGCGACACCCACGTCTTTTTGCGCATCCTCACCCGCGACAACGGTGGTGCCATACTGGTCCGCTTCAGTGTACTTTGAGTGTTCGTGGTCGTGGCAAAACAGACATAACAGCTCCCAGTTACTGCCGTCTTCCGGGTTATTAGTGTGATCGTGGTCGATATGGTGAACCGTAAGTTCACGAAGATTCGAATAAACAAACTCTCGCGAGCAGCGCCCACAGACCCACGGGTAAATTTTTAGCGCTTTTTCACGGTAGCCGCTTTCCAGCCGTGCGTAGTTTTTGGGGATCAGAGCCATTGCTGTTGTTACCTGTTAAAAAAGAATAGTTCACACTATATCCCATTATGAGATGGCAGGAGAATGCCTCCTCGGCAGGAGGGATGCCTGTGGTCTGCGTTTTCTGTCAGTTTATTTGAAGCATTCCGTTAAATAATCCCCATTTATTCTCATCCGCGAATGCGTAGAGTAGGGATCACGCAATGCTTCATCAGGATACTCCACTATGAAAAAGATTGGATTTTTGTCGTTTGGTCACTGGACGCCGTCTTCCCAGTCCGGCACGCAGACCGCGGCTGACGCGCTGCTACAGTCCATCGATCTGGCGGTCGCCGCTGAAGAGCTGGGCGCGGACGGCGCTTATTTCCGCGTGCACCATTTTGCCCGCCAGCTCAGTTCGCCATTCCCCTTGCTGGCTGCGATAGGCGCGAAAACCAAACGCATCGAAATCGGTACGGGCGTGATCGACATGCGGTACGAGAATCCGCTGTATATGGCGGAAGATGCTGGCGCGGCAGATCTCATCTCCGGCGGGCGATTACAGCTGGGTATCAGCCGGGGCTCCCCGGAGCAGGTGATTGATGGCTGGCGTTATTTTGGTTACGTGCCGCAGGAAGGGGAAAACGAATCTGATATGGCGCGCCGCCACACCGAGGTACTGCTTGATGTATTACGCGGTGAAGGGTTTGCGAAGCCTAACCCACAGCCGATGTTCCCCAATCCGCCGGGATTGTTGCGTCTGGAGCCGCATTCAGAAGGCTTACGCGATCGTATTTGGTGGGGGGCTGGCTCCAATGCAACGGCAGTATGGGCGGCAAAACTGGGGATGAACCTGCAAAGCTCAACGCTAAAAGACGATGAAACCGGCGAGCCGTTTCATATTCAGCAGGCAAAACAGATCCGTGCCTACCGACAGGCCTGGGCAGAGGCTGGGCATACTCGTCAGCCGCGCGTTTCGGTCAGCCGCAGTATTTTTGCCCTGATGGACGATCGCGACCGGATGTATTTCGGTTCAGGCCGCAACGAGAGCGACAGCGTTGGCTATCTGGATGAGAAAACGCGGGCAATTTTCGGACGCAGTTACGCCGCAGAGCCAGACAAGCTGATTGAACAGCTGAAAAAGGATGAAGCCATCGCTGAAGCGGATACGCTATTGCTTACCGTGCCGAATCAGCTGGGCGTGGCATACAACGCGCATGTCATCGAGTCCATACTGAAACATGTCGCACCGGAAATGGGATGGCGCGATCGTAATGCTTAATCTGGCCCTCTGGTATCGCCGGTTTGGTGAGCCTGAATCGGTACTGCAACCGGAAACCGCGCCCTTGCCGCCGCGCCAGCCGGGAGAGATACGTGTGCGCATGCTTTTTTCGCCGGTGAACGCCTCCGATCTTATCCCCATAACCGGAGCGTATCGCCATCGCACGCCGCTACCTGCGATAGCCGGTTATGAAGGGGTCGGAATAGTAACCGAAACGCCCGCCGCTTACCCGACGCTGCTGGGCAAGCGGGTGCTGCCGTTACGGGGGAAGGGGACGTGGCAGCGTTATGTCGATTGCCCGGCAGGGTACGCGGTTCCTGTCCCGGACGACGTCGACTCGCTGCTTGCCGCGCGGGCGTATATCAACCCGCTTGCCGCACAGATGATGCTGGACCGCTATCCTCCGACCGGAAAAACGGTGCTGCTCACCGCTGCCGGTTCTGACTGCGCCGTTCTGCTCGGGCAATGGGCTCGTCAGGCGGGTGCAGAGGCGGTTTATGGGATCCACCGCTCGCCCGTGCACGCTCAACGTTTGGCCGAATTAGGGATCGTCCCCATTGCGCAACAGGATATGGCCGCAGTCAACGCTGCCGCCGCGCGCGCAGACGTGGTGTACGACGCCACGGGCGGCAGACTGGCGGAAACGATCCTGAGCGTGATGCCTGAAAGCGGCACGTTTGTCTGCTACGGGCTGCTCTCCGGTCAGACATTCCGGCAGCAGCGGGCGTTGCCGCGCGTGGCGTGGTTTCACATTCGTAACTACCTGGACGCGCTCAGCGCGGAGGCGTGGCAGGCGGAGTTTCAGCGCATCTGGCCGAAACTGCGGGACAGCCAGTGCAGCGATGTCACCCTTTACCCTCTGTCGGAATGGCAGCGGGCATTGGGCAACTATCGCGAAGCGGGTAGAACGCGCAAGCCCGTGCTGTCGATGGAGAATTAATCGGCCTTATGGCTCATGTCGCTCAGCAGTACAGCGATACTTTGTCCACCGGCGGTCTGCTCCAGGCCAATTTTCACAATAATCGTCAGCGGAACGGAGAGCAGCATGCCGACAGGCCCAAGCAGCCAGCCCCAGAAGATCAGGGACAGGAACACAACGAGGGTTGAAAGCCCCAGCCCACGCCCCATGATGCGTGGCTCAAGAATGTTCCCGAAGACAAGGTTAATCACCAGATAGCCTGCCAGCAGAATCAGCGCATCATACAAACCGCTGAAAACCAGCACCTGAAGGATAGGGGGGATCGCCGCCAGCACGGAGCCGATGTTAGGAATGTAGTTAAGGGCAAAGGCCAGCAGCCCCCAGACAAAGGCGAAACGCACGTCCAGCGCGGCGAGCATCCCCCAGACCACGAATCCCGTCACCAGACTGATGGCCGTTTTCAGCACCAGATAGCGTGAAACGCTGTCGAGCGCGCGCTGAATGGCGCCCATTCCTTCCACCGGACGCACCATAATGTGCTGTAGCTTTGCAGGCAGTTGAGGGACTTCCAGCAGCATAAACACGACCGTCAGGAACAGCAGGAAAATGGAGGTCATGGCGTTGGAAAGCTGTGCCAGCAGGCTGGTGACAATCGTCATGGCAGCATTCGGATCGATGTATTTAAGCAACTCGTCAACCGAGACTTCAATGCCGGCGCGTTGCAGCCAGGGTTCAATTTGCAGCAGCGGGGTCGCCAGGGAAGAACGGTATGTCGGTAGGGTTCGCGCCAGCTCGTTCAGGGATGTTCCCAGATAGGCAACTAACAGCACCATCGCAACGATGATAATACTGATAAGCAGGCTGATCGCCAGCACGCGCGGTATGCGCATCCGCACCATCCGCTGCACCAGAGGGTTGAGGATCACCGCGATAAAAAGCGCCAGGATAAAGGGCACGATGATATCGGCCGCAAAACGAACGCCGGTCAAAATGATCACCAGCATGCCCAGCATGATGACTATCTTAAGCCCGTTGAGGGTGATAATGGGTTTGGCCATGAACGTTCCTGAAAAGTTTTTTATTTATAATAGAGGGGAAAGCGGATTAAAAAAACTAACCAAAATCAAACAGACTGGGTAAAGAAATGAAAAGGCTTTGAGTAAATTCCTGGCTTATGATACAAATCAGGCGTGTTCAACTACTGAGGACAATTTTCATCCGCAAAGACGAGAAGCAACACCGCGGATAATTGTAATTTTATGGACAATTTGTTCAGGACGTATTTTTCAAACAACACTGCTCTGTTTTCAACCTCCCTCTGCATGCTTTCCGGTGAACAACACTGGCGTTCCGCGCTATAGTCACGTCTTCTGCCTGAGCTGGCGCTATGCGCTTAGCTAACTGATTTAATTCCCAATTTTTTGGTTTGTTGTCCGCAGCGAGCCTCGATGGATTATATTCTCAAGCAGGAGAAAAACATGTTTTACTGGATTTTATTAGCGCTGGCTATCGTAGCTGAAATTACCGGCACCCTGTCGATGAAATGGGCGAGCGTGAGTGATGGCAGCACCGGATTTATTTTGATGCTAGTCATGATTACGCTTTCCTATATTTTCCTCTCCTTCGCGGTTAAAAAAATCGCGCTGGGCGTGGCATACGCCCTGTGGGAAGGTATTGGTATTTTATTGATTACGCTGTTCAGCGTCATGATATTTGATGAAACCCTGACGACAATGAAAATTGCCGGGTTGACGACCCTGGTGGCAGGTATCGTGCTGATTAAATCGGGTACGCGCAAGCCAACAAAACAGCAGAAGGAGCAGACCCATGCAGCAGTTTGAATGGATCCACGCGGCCTGGCTGGGTTTAGCGATCGTTCTGGAAATTATTGCGAACGTCTTTCTGAAGTTCTCCGACGGTTTTCGTCGTAAAGCTTACGGCCTGCTATCGATTGCCGCAGTGCTGGGGGCGTTTAGCGCCCTGTCACAGGCGGTAAAAGGCATCGATCTTTCCGTGGCCTATGCGCTGTGGGGCGGCTTCGGTATTGCCGCCACCCTGGCGGCAGGCTGGATTATGTTCGGGCAGCGTTTAAACAATAAAGGCTGGATAGGGCTGGTATTACTGCTCGCCGGCATGATCATGATTAAACTGGCCTGAGTAACCTACTGCTGCGCCAGGGCTTCCAGCCTGTCGCGAAAACCGGTCACCGCCAACGCCCGGTTATCGGCGCGCCAGCGGTCTTTCGCCGCCGGAGCTGAACTCTGAACGCCAATCAGCTGCCAGCCGTTAGCGGTTTTTAACATCAGGGGCGATCCGCTATCACCCGGTAGCGTATCGCACTGATGCGAAAGCACGCTGTTTTGCGCCCAGCCCGTCACCACGCAGTCCGTATGGGTGTACAGCGAATCGAGGTGATCAACAGGGTAGCCTGACTGCGTCACTTTGCGGTCGGCGGCCTTCAGGGCGGCGGTGAGCGCGTCTTTGTCGCCATCAAAAAGCGGTAGGGGAGCGATCCCGGACGGCGGATAACGTAAAACGATCAGACCGAAATCCCAGGATGCCGCCCCGGGCGGCACAATCCAGCCATCGCCATCCGGTTTTAAGCGTTTACCGAGCGATGGATCCACCCGCCCCTCAATACCGTGGATTTCGTAGCGCCATATTCCTTTCTGCGACACAAAGCGCAGGGCGATCGCTTTATCCGGTTTGCCCTCGGGCGGCATTAGCAGGCAATGACCCGCCGTCAGCGCAAGGCGTGGTGTAATGAGCGTTGCGGTACATAAATTGCCGCTGGCGGTTTCCAGTTGCCCGATGGCATCCCAGGGCGCTTCGGTAGGATCGGTGACACGCGTACGATCGTCATGACCAAAAAACAGCGTCTTTACCTCTTTGGCGCTAATGGCGACATCGTCACCATCATCCGCATGTGAAAAGCCAGCAAAAAGGCTAAACGTTCCCAGTAACAACACAACAGATTTACGCATATCACACTCTAGTGGGGGTAATTATGATTATTAAAAGTGAACCCTATGAAAATACTATAGACGCGACAGCGAGAAAGTGGGAGTAAAATCAGCGTGCTACATTCAGGAAAGATAAAAGTGGCTGGCGATGAGCGCGCACAAGATTAGCAGGATAAGAATGAACTCAAACCGATAGCGCCGCAGCATACGCCCTCCGGATAAAAAAACGGCGCTGACCTCAAACCCGTTCAGCGCCGGTTTACCAACGTGCCCCGAAGGGCACGGTTAAGCTTGTACTCTTACGCTGCTGGCTGTGCAGCAGGTTTAGCCGCTTCGTGTTTTGCCGCTTTTTTGTGATGCTTTTTAGCCGCCTGTGCTTTCTGCTCTACCGCGGGTTTTGCCGCTTTTTTGTGGTGCTTTTTAGCCGCCTGGGCTTTCTGTTCTGCCGCAGGTTTAGCCGCTTTGTGATGTTTTTTATGGTGAACCGTTTTGGCCGGAACCGAAGTGGTCGCCGCAGGCGCTGCGGTGGCGGTAGTTTCAGCCGCGAATGCAGCAGAAGACAGACCCATAGCAGCGGCAACAACCAGAGCTAATACTTTTTTCATTTCATACCCTCGAATTTGGTTTTTCATTTAACCCCACTGCGGGGCCGTTGAAAGAACTATATCCCTGTAAATTCGAGGTTTCCGTGAGTGATTGGTATCGGCGTGTAACCGTATGTACAACGCCGGGGCGTCACCCCGGCGCGTTCGGTTACAGGTAGCGGGAAGTCAGGTGTTCGCGGAAGTAGCGGATGTTCAGATCCTCACCCGTTGCCTGAGTGATTAACTGCGACGTGCTGAAGCGGCTGCCGTGCTGCCAGATGTTCTGACGCAGCCAGTCAAACAGCGCCGAGAAATCGCCTCCGGCAATGGATGCCTGCAACCCGGGCAATGCATTTTTGGCGGCATGGAAGAGCTGTGCCGCATACATTGCCCCCAGCGTGTAAGACGGGAAGTAGCCAAAACCGCCGTCGGTCCAGTGGATATCCTGCATACAGCCGTTGCGATAATTATCCTTGGTGGATAGCCCAAGCCAGGCCTGCATTTTCTCATCCCACAGGGCGGGAATATCGTCGACTTCGATTTCGCCGTTGATCAGCGCGCGCTCGATCTCATAGCGCAGCACCACGTGCGCCGGATAACTCACTTCATCCGCATCCACGCGGATGTATCCCGGCTTCACGCGCTGGTTCCAGGCAATGAAATTCTCTTCACTGAACGCCGCCTGACTGCCGAAACGGGCATGGACCGCCGGAAGCAGATGCTTGAGGAATGCCTCGCTGCGGCCCAGCTGCATCTCAAAGAACAGACTCTGGGATTCGTGGATCGCCGTAGAGCGCGCCAGCGCAACGGGCTGCCCGGCCCACACTCGGGGAAGGTTTTGCTCGTAGCGGGCATGTCCGGTTTCGTGGATCACGCCGAAAAGTGCGCTGAGCAACTCGTCTTCATCGTAACGCGTGGTGATACGCACATCTTCCGGCACGCCGCCGCAGAACGGGTGGGCGCTAACGTCCAGACGACCGCCGTTAAAATCGAAGCCCAGCATTTTCATCGCTTCCAGGCCCAGCTCGCGCTGCGTGGCGGTCGGGAAGGGACCCTGTGGCGGAACGAACGATCGCTGAGCCTGTTTTTCCACAACCTTTGCCAGCAGGTCCGGCAGCCATGTCTTCATATCGCCAAACAGCACATCCAGGCGGGCGCTGGTCATGTCGGGTTCAAAAATATCCAGCAGCGCGTCGTAAGGCGTGCAGCCTTTGGCCTCGGCGCGCAGGCGAGCTTCTTCACGACTGAGCTTCACCACCTCTTTCAGGTTGGCAGAAAAGCCCTGCCAGTCATTGGCCGGACGCTGAGTGCGCCAGGCGTGTTCACACTTGCTGCCTGCCAGCGATTTTGCCTCTACCAGCGATTCCGGCAGTAAGGTGGCCTGCTGGTAGTGGCGCGTCATTTCACGCAGGTTGGCCTGCTCTACGTCGTTCAGATCTTCTTCAGCCGCCGCAGCTAGCCATTCACCCACTTTTTTATCGGTCAGGATCTGATGTTGCAGGACGCTCATCTCCGCCAGCGCTTCACCGCGCGCGGCGCTGCCGCCGGGCGGCATCATGGTGAACATGTCCCAGCTGGCGATGGAGGAGAGGTGAGAAAAGCGGGAGAGACGCTGGAAGGTGCGGGTGAGTTGTTGATAGTTATTGTTTTTCATGAAGTCCTCGTGTCTGAATCAGCCGATGACAAAAATTAGCATCGGCTCGATTTAAACACGAAGAGGGGTGAATGTTAATGCAGACGTTGATGCAGACTTCCGCCCACCAGCAGCGCCGCGCACAGCATCAGGGCGATAAACCCGCCCACGCCGTTCCAGCCGTAGTGATGCCAGAACACGCCGCCGAGGGTCCCGGCGATGCTGGAACCCAGGTAATAGCTAAACAGATACAGCGACGACGCCTGACCTTTGGCGCGGCGCGCGCGCGGGCCAATCCAGCTGCTGGCAACGGAGTGCGCGGCAAAGAAGCCGGCAGAGAAGAGCAGCATTCCGGCAAAAATCAGCCACAGGCAGGAGAACAGCGTCATCAGCAGCCCAAACAGCATCACGGCGGTGGAAACCAGCATCACCGGCCCGCGGCCAAAGCGAGCGGTCATGGCCCCGGCTTTTGGTGAACTCCACGTCCCGGTGAGATACGCCACAGAGAGCAAACCCACCAATGCCTGGTTGAGATGCCACGGCGAGAGCATCAGCCGGTAGCCAATATAGTTAAACAGCGTGACGAATGACCCCATCAGCAGGAATCCCATCAGAAACAGTCGCGGCAAACCTTTGTCGCGCCAGTGCAGACGAAAGTTGATAAACAGCGTCTTCGGACGCAGGGAGGTCGGGCGGAAATGGCGCGATTCCGGCAAAATTTTCCAGAACATCAGCGCCGAGGCGAGCGCGAAGCAGCCGATAACGGCCAGCGCAATGCGCCAGCTAAAGAAATCCGTAAACACACCGCTCAGCAGGCGTCCACTCATCCCGCCGATAGAGTTCCCGCTAATGTACAGCCCCATTGAGAAGGCCACGAAACTCGGGTGGATCTCTTCGCTGAGATAGGTCATCCCGACCGCCGCCACGCCGCTGAGAGAGAGCCCAATCAGCGCGCGCATGACCAGAATACCGTGCCAGCTGGTCATCATGGTAGAAAGCAAGGTACACACGGAGGCCAGCATTAACGCCGTTACCATGACCTGCTTACGCCCGATAGCATCCGAAAGTGGACCGGTAAACAACAGACCAATCGCCAGCATTCCGGTGGAAATGGAAAGGGAGATACTGCTGCTGGCTGGCGACACGCCAAACTCATGCGACAGAACCGGCAGGATCGGCTGAACGCAGTAGAGCAGGGCAAAGGTAGCGAGACCCGCTGAGAAGAGCGCCAGCGTGACGCGCATAAACTGGGGGGTACCACGCTTAATAAACTGAACCGGCTGCGGTGCTGCGGGTAAATCATCAATGTCGCTGGCCGGCGCGATATCAATAGTCGTTGTACGGCTCACACATAATCCTTGCTTAAACATCCCCGTGGTTTCTGGTGACGGGTATGACCACAAGATCAGAGTAGGAAAATGTAAATATTCTGTCTAATATATTAATAATCTCAAATGATACTTTAAAAATATGAATATCGAGCTGCGTCACCTCCGCTATTTTGTCGCCGTCGCCGAAGAGCTGCATTTTGGGCGCGCGGCGGCAAGGCTGAATATCTCTCAGCCACCGCTAAGCCAGCAGATTCAGATCCTGGAGCAGCAGGTGGGGGCGCGTCTGCTGGCGCGAACCAACCGTAGCGTGAGCCTGACGGCAGCGGGAAAACAGTTTCTCACCGATAGCAGACAGATCCTGAGCATGGTGGAAGACGCCGCCGCCAGAGCGGAACGGCTTTATCTCGGTGAGACGGGGGAGCTGCGCATCGGGTTTACCTCCTCGGCCCCCTTTATCAGCGCTGTTTCACAAACGCTCTCATCGTTTCGCCGTCACTTTCCGGATGTGCATATTCAGACACGTGAAATAAATACCCGGGAGCAAATCGCGCCGCTGAACGAAGGATCGCTCGACCTGGGGCTAATGCGTAACACGCAGTTGCCTGATACCCTGGCGTGGCAGGTGATCCTGCGAGAACCACTGATGGCGATGATCCCCAGCGACCATCCTCTCGCCGCCCGGCCTGGCGTCACGTTGGCTGAACTGGCGAAAGAGCCGTTCGTCTTTTTTGACCCCCAGGTGGGAACCGGGCTGTACGACGATATTCTGGGTCTGATGCGGCGATATGGCCTTGTTCCGACTATCGCGCAGGAGGTGGGGGAAGCCATGACGATCATTGGGCTCGTTGCCGCAGGGCTTGGCGTGTCGATTCTCCCGGCCTCGTTTAAACGGGTGCAGCTGCCGGAGATGCGCTGGGTGAAGATTGTCGAGCAGGATGCGGTCTCGGAGATGTGGCTGGTGTGGTCTAAACATCATGAACAGAGCCATGCGGCACAGCGTTTCAAAGCACAATTACTTACCGCATCTTACGGGCAATATTTATAGGGAAAAGTGGGCAAAAATGTGCAGTAAATCACATGGCTAAGTAAAAATTTGACGTCGGCCATTGAAGTGCTTCACCATAGCCCTCAGTTTATTTCGAAGCTCGAAAATAAGGGAGTGCGAGGTGGTTGCTGATAGTCAGCCAGGGCATATCGATCATATCAAGCAGACCAACGCGGGCGCCGTTTATCGCCTGATTGATCAGCTTGGTCCGGTTTCGCGTATCGATCTTTCGCGCCTGGCACAACTGGCACCCGCCAGTATTACCAAGATTGTCCGCGAAATGCTGGAAGCCCATCTGGTTCAGGAGACCGAAATTCAGGAGCCGGGCAGCCGTGGCCGTCCGGCGGTAGGGCTGGTGGTGGAAACGGAAGCCTGGCACTACCTGTCGATGCGCATCAGCCGCGGGGAAATCTTCCTCGCGCTGCGCGACCTCAGCAGTAAGATGGTGGTGGAAGACCAGCTGGACCTTCCGCTCGATGCAGAGCAACCTCTCCTCGATGCCATTCTGTCCCATATCGACCAGTTCTTTATTCGCCACCAGCAGCGTCTTGAACGCTTAACGGCGATTGCGATCACCCTGCCGGGAATTATTGATACCGAAAATGGCATTGTGCACCGCATGCCCTTTTACGAGAACGTGAAAGAGATGCCGCTGGGTGAAGTGCTGGAAAGCCATACCGGTGTGCCAGTGTACATTCAGCATGATATCAGCGCCTGGACGATGGCGGAGGCGCTGTTTGGCGCCTCGCGCGGCGCGCGCGACGTCATTCAGGTTGTGATTGATCACAACGTTGGCGCGGGGGTGATCACCGACGGGCGTCTTTTACACGCCGGCAGCAGTAGCCTGGTGGAGATCGGCCATACGCAGGTCGATCCGTACGGAAAACGCTGCTATTGCGGTAACCATGGCTGCCTGGAGACAATTGCCAGCGTGGAAAACGTGCTGGAACTGGCGCAGGTGCGGCTTAGCCAGTCGATGAGCTCCACGCTGCACGGACAGCCGCTGAGCGTCGACGCACTGTGCACCGCAGCAAGGCAGGGCGATCTGCTGGCGAAGGACATCATTACCGGCGTAGGCAATAATGTCGGGCGCATCCTGGCGATTATGGTGAACCTGTTTAATCCGCAAAAAATACTCATTGGCTCCCCGCTCAGCCAGGCGGCGGATATTCTCTTCCCGGCGATTTCCGCCTGTATCAACCAGCAGTCGCTTCCCGCATACAGCAAAAATATCGTGGTCGAAAGTACGCAATTTTCCAACCAGGGCACCATGGCCGGTGCCGCACTGGTTAAAGATGCCATGTACAACGGCTCATTACTGATTCGTTTGCTTCAGGGCTAACTCTTTTCCAGAGATGTACGAAAAATTGCGCTATCTCAAGCCGGGTAGCGCACGCTTCCCGTAGACTTTCTCCACTGAATTATTTACCTGATTTATATTTTTTGAAGCATACCCAAGAGGTGGAATGAGTCATGCTTAAGCGTTTCTTTATTACTGGTACGGATACGTCTGTCGGGAAGACCGTCGTATCCCGCGCGTTACTCCAGGCCCTGGCGGCGAGCGGTAAACGCGTTGCAGGATACAAGCCGGTTGCAAAAGGCAGTAAAGAGACGCCAGAAGGGCTGCGCAATAAGGACGCCCTGGTTCTGCAAAGCGTCTCGTCTCTGGAACTGCCTTATGATGCCGTCAATCCTATCGCGTTGAGCGAGGAGGAAAGCAGCGTCGCTCATAGCGGGCCGATCAACTACAGCCTGCTTTCAGATGGTCTGGCGAATCTTAGCGAAAAGGTTGACCACGTGGTCGTTGAAGGGACCGGCGGCTGGCGCAGCCTGATGAACGATTTACGTCCCCTTTCCGAGTGGGTGGTGCAGGAGCAGTTGCCGGTGATTATGGTCGTGGGCATTCAGGAAGGGTGCATCAACCATGCCCTGCTGACGGCGCAGGCTATCGCCAATGACGGCCTGCCGCTGATTGGCTGGGTGGCGAACCGGATCAATCCGGGCCTTGCACACTACGCTGAAATCATCGACGTGCTGAGCAAAAAACTGCCTGGCCCGCTGGTGGGCGAACTGCCTTATCTGCCTCGCGCGGAGCAGCGCGAACTAACGCACTACATCGATCTCTCGGCTTTCGGCGGTATGCTGTCCGTAGATCGAGTCGTGGCGTAACGTTCTCGACAATACCGACGCCACAACACAGGCAACCAGCAAACCGGGGAGTAAAAAATACTGCCCGGTCATTTCACATACCATCAATGCCGACATGATTGGCGCATGCGTGGTGGCGGCGAGCAGCGTCGCCATACCCGCCAGCCCAAGCAGGATCGCCGTCTCAGCCCCAGGAAACCACAGCGCAACTATCTGCGCAAACAGCATTCCCGTTGCCATACCGACGAACAGGGTTGGCGTAAACACGCCTCCCGGCGCGCCGGACCCGCTGCTTGCCAGCACCGCCAGCAGCTTGCAGATAAAGACGCCAGCAATCACTGACAGCAGCGGCGGCGACTGCAAAAATGCCTGAACCACGCTGTAGCCATTCCCCCATACCTTTGGCGTCAGCAGCGACAGCAGCCCGACGATCAGCCCGCCCAACGCCAGCTGCCACGGCGGTGAGAGCTTAAGACGCAGAAACAGCGCGTGGCTAAACCCCATCAGCCACATCAGCAGCGGACCGCAAACGCCCGCCAGCAGACCCACGCCAACTATCAACGCATAATCTGCCGCCGTTAATGTCTCACTCAGGTGCACCGCATAAAGCGTATTTGCGCCGGGGCTTAACAGACGTGTGGTGAGCAGGCCCACCACGGCGGCAATCACTACCGGGCCGAGGGAAGCCAGCATCAGCGTGCCAAACAGGATCTCTGCGA
This sequence comes from Enterobacter cloacae complex sp. I2, assembly GCF_014896205.1. NCBI lineage: Bacteria > Pseudomonadati > Pseudomonadota > Gammaproteobacteria > Enterobacterales > Enterobacteriaceae > Enterobacter > Enterobacter cloacae complex sp. I2. Next base: position 10,712 of record NZ_JADBRA010000033.1, on the reverse strand, counting down.
TAAACAGGCTGCCCGCCAGCGGCGCATGATAGGCGCTGGCCATCCCGGCGGCGGCGCCGCAGGCGATCCACAGTTTCCATTCAGATTTCGGCGTACAGCGTTGTGCAAAAAAGGAGGCGGCGAGGGCGGCGAGCAGGATCATGGCACCTTCCCGGCCAATGGCGCTTCCGCTGGCGACCACCAGCAACGAGGCGAACGATTTCACCAGACTGGCGCCGTAATCAAACTGGCCATCACCCGTTTCCAGCGCCTCCATATAATCGGTCGGGGCGTGGGGACGTTGTGCCGTCATGCGCTGCCATCCCCACAGCAGCATTCCCGCGGCCAGACCACCCAGCGCAGGCGTGAGCGCGCGACGCCAGGGCGATAACGCAGCAGCGGCATTCACCAGGCTTCCGCTTTCGTTGCTCAGAAACAGCCACTCCAGCAGATACATGCTGTGGCGAAACGCCGCAACGGCCAGCGCCGCCAGCACGCCGGTGACGGTAGCGATCAGGAGTCGGCGAAACATCGCGCGGATGTCGGGGTAAGCGTGAAGACGTTGCATGGGTCGCAATTACGTGAGGACAAAACAATATTGTGATGGGAAAACGTGAGGTTAGCAAAAGGTATACGTGCGAAAAAAAGCCGGGCATTGCCCGGCATACAGGATTAAGTGTCGCTATGAATATTCAACGCCCGGCGCGTACGTCCTGAACTCAAATACTCCGCAATATAGTCCTGGGATATTTCGCCGTTATAGCGCCCGTCTTCGTCCACAATCGGCATCCAGCTGGTGTTGCTTTCATACAGGCGAGAAAGCACCACGCGCAGGTTGTCTTCGGCTTTCCCGGTCATGCGGAACGGGTGCAGAATGTCCGCGCAGGCACCGCTGGCGTGACGCGCTTCGCGGCGCTTCACAAAGCCCAGCGGTTTTCCGTGCTCATCAACCACGGTAATGGCGCGAATATCGTTATCATCCATGGTGGCGAAGGCCTCCGACAGCGGCGTTGATTCGCGTACCGTAATGGTCGGCTGCTGATCGGTGACGTCACCCGCTGATACCAGCAGCAGACGTTTCAGCGTCCGGTCCTGGCCCACAAACGAACCGACAAACTCATTCGCCGGCTTCGCCAGCAGTTCGTCCGGGCTGGCGCACTGCACGATACGTCCCTGACGGAAAACGGCGATACGGTCGCCCAGCTTCAGCGCTTCGTCAATATCGTGGCTCACCAGCATCACGGTCTTTTTCAGCTTGCGCTGCATCTCCAGGAACTGGTTCTGGATCACCTCGCGGTTGATCGGGTCGACCGCGCCGAACGGTTCATCCATCAGCAGGACCGGCGGATCCGCTGCCAGCGCACGGATGACGCCGATGCGCTGCTGCTGGCCGCCGGACATTTCACGCGGATAGCGGTGAAGGAATTTATGCGGATCCATTGCCACCATATCCATCAGCTCCTCGGCACGGGATTTACAGCGCGCTTTGTCCCAGCCCAGCATTCGCGGCACAACGGTAATGTTCTCTTCGATGGTCATGTTCGGGAACAGGCCAATCTGCTGGATCACATAGCCAATGTTGCGGCGCAACGTCACGGTGTCCATCCCGCTGGTGTCTTCGCCGTTAATCAGGATCGTCCCGCTGCTGGGCGTAATAAGACGGTTAATCATCTTCAGGGTCGTGGTTTTGCCGCAGCCGGACGGGCCGAGCAGCACGCACATTTCCCCTTCAGGCACGTTCAGGTTGACGTTGTCGACGGCCTTAAACGTCTGACCGTGTTTCTGTGAAAATTGTTTGGTGAGGTTTTCCAGTTTTATCATTATCGAATCCCCTTCGGAGTCAGTACCACCTGCAAACGGTGCAGCAACCAGTCGAGCACAATCGCTAAAAGACAAATCATCAGCGCGCCCGCAATCAACATACGAATATCACTCCCGCCAATACCGTTAAGCAGTAGCAGGCCCAGACCGCCCGCGCCAATCACGGCGGCAATCGCCATGACGCCAATGTTCATCACCACGGCGGTGCGGATGCCGCCAAAAATGACCGGCAGCGCCATCGGGATTTCCACCCAGCGCAGACGCTGCCAGAAGGTCATGCCGATGCCGCGTCCCGCTTCACGCAGGCCGGGGGGCAGGCTGTCGAGCGCCGTGTGGGTGTTACGCACAATCGGCAGCAGCGAGTAGAGAAACACCGCCGTTATTGCGGGCAGGGCGCCAATGCCCTGACCGACCAGCGAAAAGAGCGGGATCATCAGGCCGAAAAGCGCAATAGACGGGATGGTGAGCACGATGGTGGCGATCCCCAGCACGGGAGTTGCCAGCCATTTGTGGCGAACAATCAAAATGCCCAGCGGCACGCCGATGATAATCGCCAGGCCCACGGCCAGCGCGACCAGCCACAGGTGTTGCAGCGTCAGGGTTAAGAGATAGTCCCAGTTGTCGAAAATATAGTGAATCGTCTCCATAGCGCCTCCTACAGCAACTGTTTGCTACGCAGGAAATCTCGGGCGACCTGCTGCGGTGACTGATGGTCGATATCCACCTTTTTATTCAGTTCGGTGATAACGTCGTTATTCAGCTGGGCAGAGAGGGTGTTCAGCGCCTCCTCCAGCCCCGGGTTCGCCTCCAGCGTGTCTTTACGTACAACCGGCGTCACGGCGTAACTCGGGAAGAAGCCTTTATCGTCTTCCAGCACTTTGAGATCGAAGCCCTTCACGCGCCCGTCGGTGGTGTAGATCAGCCCCGCATCGACAAACCCGTCGCGCACCGCGTTATAGACCAGTCCCGGATCCATCTGGCGGATCTGCGGGCGGTCCAGCGTCATGTTGTAGGCCGCCTGTAACGGTTTCATCCCGTCGCTACGCCCGGCAAACTCCAGGTCAAGACCCAGCAGCCAGTTGTTATCCGGATCGGTTTTACGGATCTGCTCAATCTTCGCCACCATCTCAGACATGGTGTTGATATGTTCAGCCTCGGCGCGCTTGCGCTGCATGGCAAAGGCATAGGTGTTGTTCATGTCGGCAGGTTTGAGCCACACCAGACCGTGCTTCGCGTCAAGACGTTTCACCGTCTCGTAAGACTCCTGCGGCGACATGCGTTTGTTGATGTGGTTGAAGATGATCAGCGACGTACCGGTGTACTCCCAGGTCATATCGATTTGTTTGTTGATCATCGCGTTTCGGGATATCACCGTCGCAATATTGGTCTGCGGCTGCACCTGAAACCCTTTCTTTTGCAGATACTGCACGGTCATGGCCGAGAGAATGTGCTGCTCGGTAAAGCTCTTGGTCGCCAGGATCAGCGGCGCGGCGAGCGCCTGGCTGGTGAAGAGCGCGGCGGCGCACAGCGCCGTCAGGCCGGAAAACAGTCTCATAGAAGCTCCTTGTTATAATTATCGTGCGAGATGTGGGCTCAGCAGTCGACCCAGTGCCGCCAGCAGCGTATCCAGAATCAGGGCGAACAAGGCGGTGGCCGCCGCGCCCAGGATCAGCGTCGGGAAGTCATTCAGATAAATACCCGGGAAAATCAGCTCGCCGTAGCTGCTGGCACCGATCAGGAATGCCAGCGGCGCGGTACCAACGTTAATCGCCGTAGCAATACGAATACCTGAAAGCATCACCGGCCAGGCGTTAGGGATTTCGACCTGACGCAGGCGCTGCCACTTGGTCATGCCGATGCCGTTTGCCGCCTCCAGCAGTGACGCGGGAACAGAGCACAGCCCGGCATAGGTGTTGCGCACAATCGGCAGCAGAGAGGCCAGAAAGAGGGCGATAATGGCCGGTTTATCGCCGATGCCAATCACCACCATCGCCAGCGCCAGAACGGCCAGCGGCGGCAGGGTGTTGCCCACGTTAAAGATTTGCATCACGTATTCGGCGATACCCCGTGCCGCCGGACGGCTCAGCAGGATGCCGCTTGGAATACCGACCAGCAGGGCAAAGAACATTGAGGAGAAAACCAAAATTAAATGCTGTTGCCCGAGGTAGATCAGGTCAACCTGGCGCGCCTTGATCGTATCCAGCCCAATTCCCCAGGTGAGGAGAGCGAGAACCACGATAATGGCGCCGACAAAAAGCAGCGAACGTTTGAGTAGTGGATGCATTGCGGTGTGTCTCCCTGTGCGCATGCGTTATAGCAACCACCGGTTGCGGTTGCCTGTTGTTATGCCATGTTTCGGCAGGGGTACTTCACCTATAGCAAGCGAAGCGGAAGGGTTCCAGCGAAGGGGGTAAAACAGTAACCCTATGAAATTAGTGACAACCAGGGTTAAGCCTTATGGCATAAGGGCTGTCAGCGGGCAGGCAGAATAGTCTTAAAGAAGCGAGTCTTAAGTGACAATGTCACCTAAGACTCATTAATAAACCCTAACGGCCGAGGGCGGCGCGCACCTTTCGCACGCGCCAGGAGATGCGAACGATCGAAAAGGCGGCGATGAATACCAGCATTAGCCCCAGCGCCAGCATCGCGTGGAATCCAAATTCTCTGAACAGGATCAGCCCTGCGATCCCTCCGGTAATAAACGAGAAAAGGGTGGTTAAATGGGTCTTGAGCTGGCTCTTCTGCGCAGCCGTGTCTTTAGAATAATCCCGGCGCAGCATGGCGACCATAACGGAGGCCAGCGAAATGCCCGCATCGGTCAGCGTGCCGGTAATGTGCGTGGATCTCACCCGACCGCCGGATAGCTGAGTGGAGGTAGAATTATGGATGCCCATCAGCCCGCACAGGAAAATAATAATCTCCTGATTCGTGGCAAAGGAGTGAAAATACATTTCGTACAGAGATACCCCGGCCAGTAATAGCCCTTCAACAAAAAGAACCTGGCTGAATACCAGCCTGACGTTATAGATAATCCCCCAGATAACAATCATCCGCGCAACGATGGCACCCGTGACAAACGACAGAATAATGGCGCCAAAAAAAAGAATATCGTTGAGGTCGGTGGAGGAGACTTCGCTGGAGAGTTGTGAGGTATTGCCGGTCATGTGTGAGGGAAAAAAGCCAAACGCGCCCAGCGCAATGGCATTCAGCAGTCCTGCGGAGGTGGCCAGCCAGAGAGCAAGACGGCGATCCTCCTGATGCGTTCGTTCTTTCTTTAACTTAATCAGCAAAGAATACCTCCGGTTTGAGCTTTGCCTGATTCCTCAAGCTAACAAAGCGATATCGCTGGCTGACCAGGATATTGCTTAATTATTAATTCAACGGGAGGTATTCGCGGTTTTGTAATTAAATAAAATAACCCTGTTAATATAATGCCTTACTGCTGATGGCGCGAGCAGACTGACGGGCAAAAATACCGCCCCCGTGATTGCCGGGGGCGGGGAGCTTATTTCAGACTGGTTTTGAAGAACTGCTCAAACTGCGCGAACGGGATTTTTCCTGCGACGTTATCGTAGAGATCAACATGGTTTGCACCCGGAACAATCACCAGCTCTTTCTGTTTGCTGCCGACGGCCTTAAACGCATCTTCCGCAAAATAGCGAGAATGCGCGTTTTCACCGGTCACGATCAGCGTCGGGATGGCGATCTCCCCGGCATAGCTCAGCAGCGGCATATTCATAAAGGACAACGGCATGGTCGCGGTCCATGCGCCGGTGGAGTTTACGGAACGGGCATGGAAGCCGCGCGGCATACGGTAGTAGTCGTAGAACTCTTTCAGTACCGGATGCGGATCGGCGGGCAATGCTTCCGGCAGAATACGCTCGGCTGCCGTCACCTTACCGTTCTCATCGACATTAATATCATGACCGCCATGGGCGAAAGTGCCGCTCTCGGCATCTTTCCAGCGCTGGGCGTTCAGATACTCCAACACGGCCCGACGGTCAGCCGCTGAATAGCGATCTTTCCCGTCGCCCACGCCGTGACCCATCGCGCGGCTCATATCGTACATTACGCTGGTGGCGACCGCCTTCACGCGGGTATCCATGGATGCCGCGTTCAGCGCCATACCGCCCCAGCCGCAAATGCCGAGAATGCCGATACGATTACGGTCGACTTCTTTCTGGAGCCCCAGGAAATCCACTGCGGCGCTAAAGTCTTCGGTGTTGATATCAGGGGAGGCAACGTTACGCGGCTGGCCGCCACTTTCACCCGTATAGGATGGGTCGAAGGCCAGGGTTACGAACCCCTGTTCAGCCAGGGTCTGGGCGTACAGACCGCTGGATTGCTCTTTAACCGCACCGAACGGCCCGCTGACGGCAATCGCCGCCAGCTTCTGGTCGCCGCGGTTCTTAGGAAGGTACAGATCGCCCACCAGAGTGATCCCGTATCGGGTCTGGAACGTCACCTTGCGGTGAATGACTTTATCGCTCTCGGCGAAGGTTTTATCCCAGGTAGTTACCATGGAAACGGGGGCGTTTGGATTTAGCGTTTCTGCATAACTCATTGTCGTCACTCCACTTAATGATGCGCACAGCAGCAGCGCAACGGATAGGTTTTGGGTGAATGTTTTCATAAGAGATACCGTGTGTTGTTGTTATGCGGTCATTATAATTAGCAGTAATAGTGCTGATTAGAGGCCAATGGCTGCTAGAATTAATATCATTTTGTTATAGGTTCGCGAGGCGTAATGGCAAAGCGAGAGAACTACAATGAGCTGTATCTGTTTATCCAGGTGGTGCGGGAGGGGAGCTTCACGGCAGCCGCACAGCGGCTCGGGCTGGCACAATCCGGGATCAGCCGATCGGTTCGGGAGCTGGAAGAGCGGCTGGGCGTTCAGCTTCTGGTGCGTACCACGCGCAAGCTGTCGCTGACCCATGCCGGAGAACAGCTTTACCAGACTGCCGGCTCTGCCTTTGATGCGCTCGATACCGGGCTGACCAGACTGGCACACTACCGCCAGACGCCCTCCGGCACGGTGCGCATAAATGCCAGCCAGCACGCCATTGAAAAATGTCTGCTGCCAAAGCTCGCTATATTCAAACAGCGTTACCCGGATATTCGTCTGGAATTAATGAATGAAAGCCGGTTCGTGGACATTATTGCCGAGCGATTCGATGCGGGCGTCCGGCTGGGGCCGGAGGTGGGGCAAGGTATGATTGCCGTGCGCATTACGCCCGATATGGAGATGGCCGTGGTTGCCGCCCCGGCGCATTTCCGGCGCTATAGTTTCCCGCAGGTGCCTGCTGATCTGACTTCGCATCCCTGCATTGCTTATCAGTTCGCCGACGGTCGCCACTATCAATGGGAGCTCATTCAGGACGGAAAAAGTATTGCTCACCGCCCGGAAGGACAATGGGCCTTTTCGGACAGCTATATGGAAGCCGAAGCCGCGCGGCTGGGACTCGGGCTGGCCTATGTCCCGGTAGAGCTGGTGGCTGACGATCTGGAGCGCGGGACGCTGATAAGGGTCTTGCAGCGCTACAGTCTGCGGATGGACGGGCTTTACCTCTATTACCCGCACCGCAACGTCTCCCCGGCGCTGAGAGCGGTAATCGATACGCTGAAAATTTAGGGGTGCCTCTGCGCTGCCGTCTATACAGCTCCTGGGTTTGTGTTACGCTACTCTTTTATATAGCGCTGCTCAATTAAGGCTAAGAAATGACAAAATTAACGCCAGAATATACGGCTGTAGATTTATCAAGTTGGGCAAGGAAAGAGCATTTTGAAGTCTTTCAGAGCTTTGCTCAATGCACGATTAACCAAACGGTTCAGCTGGATATTACGGCGCTGCTGAAACATATCAAAGAGGTTGGCTGGAAATTTTATCCTTCGATTATTTCTATTATCGCCACAGTCGTTAACCGCCATTCTGAGTTCCGTATGGCTATGAAGGATAATGAACTTGTAATATGGAAGGAGGTGCATCCAAGCTATACCCTTTTCCATAAAGAAACGGAGACGTTTTCATCGTTGTGGAGTCACTTCGACGGGAATATTCATCACTTTCAGAACGTTTATGCAGAAGACGTTTCTCGCTATGGTGATAATCTTGCCTACTGGCCTAAGGAAGAGTCCCGGGAAAATATATTCTTCATATCGGATATTCCATGGGCGAGCTTTACCAGTTTTAATATCAACGTGGCTAACATGCAGAACTTTTTTGCACCCATGTTCACCTTTGGAAAATACTATAACCAGGATGGAAAAGTCTTGTTGCCTTTCGCCGTTCAGGTCCATCACTCCGTGTGCGATGGTTTCCACCTGGCAAGGCTGATCAATGAGTTGCAAGAGTTATGTGATAATTTACCGCGCCATTCCGAAGCGCTCACCGTGTGATGCACGTGTTTTTAACCTACGCCTGACGAGGGGAATTGATGGAACCGAATTTTACGCCAGAACAGATTGAAATGATTAACGGCATTGTTTTCGAGCAGATCGACATCATGCATGAGAAAGTTGCTGAAATAATTGCAGAGACAGAGACGGTTGCGCATCAACGCCTGAAGGATAACGGAATCACTATGACAGATTTCTGTCCCGCGAATAAACATTTCCTGATGATGACCCTTGTACAAAATCTTATAGATAAAGTGCACGGGGGTGATATGGCTTTGGCCCAAAAAATGTTAACCATTGAAGCAAAAAGGCTGAACGTTAGCGTAAATGTTGAGGCGGACAAATCGAGATAACAGGCCCTTCTCATGGTGACGCTGGATGAATTAAAGGCAAAATATCCAGCGCGACGTTCTGTAAGCCGATAATATTAAAGCCGTGAGCCGTTTCCAGCTCACGGTGGCAGGACAAGTGATGGGGATTCTGACGATCAGGCCGCTTTAACGGCACGGATTTTTTTACTGCCATCCGCATCCGCCGCTGTTTTATCCGTTGCAGCATCGCGCTCGGGAAGCTTGCTGGTACGCAGGATATGCTGAACAGCTTCTTTCTGCTCGGCGAGATACAGCCCAAGGTTCTCCGCCTGCGTTTCATCCAATTGCATTTCGCTTTGCAACAGCCAGTCGGTGAACGCTTCTGCCATATCGAGCAGTTTGTCGTGAGCGTCAGCCTCTTTCTTACTGGCAAATGTCATTTTCTCTTCACCCTTTCTTACGACAACAAATTTTGTTTCAACAGCCATTTTGCGCCTCCGGTACTGTAATTATATACAGTATAACAGTTGCGACGTGGTGTTGCAGCAAAAATGTGCGAAACTGGCTAGCACAACGGATGTGCAAGCCAGGCGCTGTTATCGGTACAGCGTTTTTTCTGCAATCGGGATCAGCAAAGTGGACTGCCAGTCTGCCAGGGTCAGTTGAGCCAGTTTACCCAGCGCCGCGTAGAAAGGATGGGCCGCGTTTTCAACGAATACGGTCAGGAAACGCGTGCTCCACGGCAGCAGATGCCAGGCCAGAAGCTGGTCGCGTTCTGTGTCGCGACCGTTCTCGGCAAGCCACGCCGCCAGCAGCAGCAGCGTGCCGAAGTGATCTTCCGGCTCATTCTGCTGCATTTCAAAGGCGATATTGTTTTCACGCATCCACTGACGCAACGCGAGGGTCGAATCGCCAAACAGCACGGACTCGCGATCGAGCCAGACGGAGCCCCACGGAGGAGCGGGCAGGGCATATGGGCCAATAAACAGACGCTGCCACGCGTTTTTCAACGCTTCGTCCGACGGGGCTTTAAACGCAGCGGCGACGGGCAGCAGGCTTTCTTCCGGCAGCGGCCAGTCCTGCACCCAGTCACCGGCGGTCAGGGCGCTCACCAGCGGCGCAGTCTGTTCGCTGTCCGGGGCAAAATAAAACAGCGCGCCCAATACCCGGGCGCTGAACGCGAACGATTCGCGATGTGAGACGTCATTCATTACAACTTTCCTTACTTGCGCGCGGGCGGTCCCGCGCGCCTGTGTTAACCTGCAATCGCTAACCCTGCGGTCATATGCAGACCATAAAATAGCCCACGGCCAATAAGTTCACCCAGCGCCACCAGCACAAAACCTGCTAACAGGCCGAGCGTGTTCGGCTCCTGACGCCGAATCAGCGGGCAGATCCAGCAGCCTAAGCCCGCCGCCAGCAGCGCGATGCGCCAGACCTGAAGCGAACCATAATCCGGCAGCAGGGCGCTGGCCTGCTGGATGGAACTCTGGATCGTCGCCAGTGCGTTGCTTTGCAACACGACGACCGCCACGCAGACGAGCAGCGCCAGCACGCTGACGGAGGCGGCAACGGTACCTTTATATGTCACGTTTGCAACCCGCAGCAGCAGCGCGGCCAGCAGCGGACCAGCAAGCGCCATCGTCAGGAAGAAGGCCAGCGTGGTGTAGCCCGTATACCAGGTCGGAACGGTATCAATCTGATAGACCCGGGTCATCGCCCAGACAAAAACGACCCCCAGGAGTTGACTGACCACCAGCCAGATTTTGCCTAAAGCAGGGGGCATTTTACCGATAACCGATACCAGCCACCAGAAACCGCCCACGGCAAAGAAGATCGAACCCGCTGCGATCTCATTACTCAGCGCTGACGCTCCCACGCGGTTAAGCGAGTTGAAGGCGCGCAGCGGGGAGCCGAGGTGCAGTACCGAGGCCATAAACCCAATACCCATCACTACCCAGAGAAAAAACATGCTGCGAACGATGCGCCGTTTAGCCGCTTCCTCTTTTTTATTCAGCCAGGCGAAACCCATCACGATTAGCGCGCCGGCCACGCACTGCCCGAAAACGGTGAAGATCACCAGCGGCCATTCATGCCATCCACTTCCCATCTCACACCTCCTTCGGGTTGGCCAGGTAGCCGGTGGTGTCACCCGTCGGACGGCTGTTGGCGTTAGGTTTAATCACAATACTCGGCTTCGTGAAG
>NZ_JADBRA010000032.1:0-37917 GCF_014896205.1 Enterobacter cloacae complex sp. I2 | reverse complement strand
GAGGGGTGTGGGGTGTGGGGTGTGTTTTGTTATTTAGAGTCAGACTTGTATTCGTACTCGTAATAGCCGTAATCCTGATATCCGGTCGCGCGGCGGAAGATAGAGTTCAGGATGACCCCTTTCACCTCGATGCCGTTCTGCTCGAAGCGGCTCAGGCTGGTTTCCACTTCCTTCAGGGTGTTCACCGCATAGCGTGCAACCATCAGCGTGGTGCCCGCATGACGCCCCACGACGGCGGCGTCGGTGACGGCCAGAATTGGCGGGGTATCGATCAGCACCAGGTCATAGTTTTTGCTCGCCCACTCGATCAGCTGCGTGAAGCGCTCGCTCATCAGCAGTTCAGACGGGTTCGGCGGCACCTGACCGCGCGGGATCAGATCAAATTTCGGAATCGACGTCGGCTTGGCGCTCTCGCTGATTTCCCCTTTCCCGAGCAGGATTTCGGACAGGCCGTTAACGTTGTTGGTCCCCAGCAGCTCATGGGTGTAGCCCTTACGCATATCGCAGTCGATCAGCAGCACGCGCTTGTTGGTCTGGCTCACCACCGCCGCCAGGTTGGCGCAGACGAAGGTTTTACCGATTGACGGGCTCACGCCGGTCATCATCAGGACGTTGTTTTTGGCCTGCATCATGGCGAAGTGGAGGCTGGTACGCAGGCTGCGCACCGCTTCAATCGCCAGGTCGGTCGGGTTACCCACGGCCAGCAGCTGGCTCTGTTTGTAACGCTTCACGCCCTTAACGGTTTTGACGTTGTCACGCGACTTCTGCCACTCGGAAAGCGGGATGCTGGCGTAAACGCTGATACCGTGTTCTTCCAGCACCTGCGGGCTTTCGATACCGCGGTTGAACAGGGAACGCAGCAGCACGCCGACGATGGAGAGCATCAGGCCGAGAATAATGCTGCCGAAGATAATCAGCGCCTTCTTCGGCTTCAGCACGCCCGGCTGGGTGATCGCCGGGTCAACAATACGCACGTCGCCGACGGTGCTGGCTTCGGTGATTTTCAGCTCCTGCTGTTTGTTAAGCAGCTGCATATACACCTGTTGGCCAGATTCCACGTCACGCGTCAGACGCACGATTTCCTGCTGCGTCTTCGGCATCGCGGTCACGCGGTCATTCAGCTTCGCCTTCTCTTCTTCCAGCGTGCGGCGTTTCTCCAGCAGCGTGCGGTACGCCGGGTGACGCTTGGTGTAGAGCTTGGAAATTTCCGCCTCTTTGAAGGTCAGCTCGTTCAGCTGCGCGTCGATATTGACCATGGAGTCGAGAACCGATTTCGCCTCCAGCGGCAGGTCGACGGAGTCTTTATCCTGACGGTACGCGTTCAGCTTGTTCTCAGCGTCGTCCAGACGGGCGCGCACTTCCGGCAGCTGTTTACTGAGGAACGCCAGGCTTTTCGCGGCTTCCGCAGACTTGCGCTCGATATTCTGCTCAAGATAGTTGCGGGTGATGCTGTTCAGGATGTCGCGAATTTGATCCTTATCTTCACCGGTGAAGGTCATGCTCAGAACGCCGGTGTCCTTGCCGTTTTCGGTAACGGTCAGGTTGTTTTGCAGATTGTTGATCATCCCGAGCGTGGAGAACTTGGTGACCGTAAACTCACCGCCCTCGTGCGCGTGGATGGCGCCAACCCTGATGCTCACGCCGTCTTTGGTCAGCATCTGTCCCACCTCACCGCGCACGCTCAAGCCCGCGTCGCTGGTCAGTTGATACTGTTTCGGTCCCAGCACGGTCAGGGTAAAGGTTTGGTCCCCTGCCCCTTTGGGAATCACGAAGTCGGTGACTTTTACCGTATCGTTACTGCGCCCCATCAGGCGATCCCAGCCTGCGCCAAACACCGGGAAGGTATTTTTGGTGACCGCAATATCCAGCCCCAAATCGTGAACCGTTTTGCCCAGAACCAGGCGCGACTGGATCAGCTGAATTTCTGCTTCCGACGCCGGTGGCTTATTGGCCAGCGCCGAGCCGATATCCTGAACCAGTGAGTTACCGGTGTTTTGTTCGATCTGCACCAGCGCATCGGCGCTGTAAATCGGCGTCGCGAACAGCGTATAAACGATCGCCGCCACGGCAAAAACGGCGGTAATACCCAGCACCCACCATTTCGCTTCAATAACGGTCCCGACAAGGCGACCGATATCGATTTCATCACTGCCCGACGTCGGGGCGGCAGAAGGTTTTGTTTTTTCTGTCATTGTTATCCCTGCTGAGCTTTCAGTGCCTGCGCCCACTGGCGGGCAGACTGGTCTAGTAAGGTGTATACCGCCTCAAAGGCCTCGCGGCTCTTGCGATACGGATCGGGAATTTCGCGCTCACCATCCCAGTGACCAAACAGCATCACCTTGCCGCGCATCTCCGGTGCGATATCGCACAGCGCGTGAATGTGGCGTTTTTCCATCGCGAGGATCAGGTCATATTCCCGGCACATCCGGCCAGAGACCTGACGGGCAACGTGCCCGTCGAGTGAGAGGTTATGTTCAAGGGCTACGCTCGATGCACGCTCGTCGGCACCTTTTCCAACCAGCGCGCCAAGCCCTGCGGAGTCGACCTTTAACGCAGGCTGGTAATTCTTCAGCAGCCTTTCAGCCGTGGGGGAACGGCAAATGTTCCCCACGCACACCACCAGAATTTTGTTAAACATCGCGGCTTACCAGGTATGAATGTCGCTCGCCGTATCCGTCATGTAGCGAACGCCACTGATGGTAGGCAGCAACTGGTTGATCAGACGGTTCCAGCGGGCAACCGGCGCGGTGGTGACGTAGACCACATCGTATGGCTGGAGACGGAACGACGTTGCCATGACCAGAGACGTCGCGTCGGACATATCCAGCTGGTAGATATTGGCAATTTTGCCCTTCGCGTTCTCGCCTTTGATAGGACGGATCACGAAGATGCCGCTGGCGTTGGAGGCGGTCAGATCGATGCCTTCCGCATTGCCCAGCGCTTCGGTCAGGGTCATACCGCTGAAGTCCATCTTGAGGGTGCTCTGTTTCTTCACTTCGCCCATCACGAACACTTTCAGATCGTCATTGCGCGGCACGTAAAGAATATCGCCCGGATAAAGCAGGCGGTTCTGGGTCAGGTCGCCGTTCTGCATCAGCGCCTGAAGCGAAATGCGCTGCTCTTTGCCGTTGTGGGTCAGCACCACGTTGCGCCAGTCGGCGCCGTCGGTTAAACCGCCCGCGGCGTTGATTGCGTCCAGAACGGTGAGCGGTACGTTGGTGATAGCCTGCTGGCCGGATTTGTTAACCTGGCCGGAGATATACGCTTTCTGGGAGCGGAACGCGGCGATATTAACGTCCACCTGCGGGTCAGCAATGTACTGCGCCAGGCGGCCGGTAATATCACTACGGATCTCAGCAAGCGTTTTGCCCGCAACGTGCACTTTACCAATGTACGGATAGAACATGGTGCCATCGGACTGGACCCAGTTACCGGTGTCGCTTGAGCTGCGGTACTGGCCCGCAGGCGTGGTCAGTTCCGGGTGATCCCAGACGGTCACGTTAATAACGTCACCCGGCCCCACGCGATACTGGTAAGAGGCAATTTCCTGGTCCAGCGACATATTTGGCTGAGCAACGTTTGGACGCGGGCGCAATTGTTCTACCAGACGTGGGGTTAATGGGTAAACATTCACCATTTTGTCGAGATCAAAGTCAGCGTCCTGCTGCTTAATCACATCCTTGCCCATTGTTGACATATTGCTGCCGGGAAAGACCGTGCAACCACTCATCAAGGTCACAGACACCAATAATGGCATCAATTTCATTTTGGATTTCATCATTGATTATTTATCACTTTGGCAGAGTAATTATCCTGTGCAATTTAAATAAGCGCGGGTCGTGGTGACAATCAGAATGCAGTTAATCATTTAGCAATATAACTGGCATCAGTCCTAAAGTAAGCTTATTCATCTGTTGGCTATTGACAGAATAATTGAGGCTGATTCACACGCTTTCAGGCACGCTACCGCCCTTGGCTTTCAGTTACCAATACACTGACTAAACAATGCGTTATGGATAGACACCCTTCTGAACATGGCCTTTTGTAGAATATATCAACCACGTCAAAGGCACGGTTGATAATGAATTACCTTCACTAAAGACCGAAACAAAAATAGCAACAAGGAAATTTAACATTTGATGCTGGGAGAATTGTTGCAGCTAACCTAATAGCAGGCAAGGAGACAACCGTCCTAATATTCGTTTTTAAGATTAATATTAAGAGCAAAGTTTTGATGTTTTCGGATTTTCTTTATATTGACAAAATTGCGCGCCAAACCATTTCCTGCGATATATCCTAAATATCGTTCATTGTAATTAAATCTTCGCAATTAACTTATTTACAGCGCGCCCTAAATCGGTTTTACCTCTTTGTAGCATTAAGAGAAATCTCACCCCGGCATTGCAATTTTGGTCGGCTTTATCCATGATCGAAGTGTGACATTCGTCATATAACAGAAGGTATTGCGTTTACTATGGAATGGATTGCCGATCCATCAATCTGGGCCGGGCTGGTGACGCTCGTCGTCATTGAATTAGTGCTCGGGATTGATAACCTGGTGTTTATCGCCATCCTTGCGGATAAATTGCCTCCCTCGCAGCGCGACCGCGCCCGCGTGACGGGCCTTCTGCTCGCCATGGTGATGCGTCTGCTGCTGCTGGCCTCTATCTCCTGGCTGGTCACGCTGACCAAACCCCTCTTCACCGTTCAGAGCCTGAGCTTTAGCGCCCGCGATCTGATCATGCTTTTCGGCGGGCTGTTCCTGCTGTTCAAGGCCACCGTTGAGCTTAACGAGCGGCTGGAGGGTAAAGACAGCGAAAACCCCACCCAGCGACGCGGCGCTAAATTCTGGCCGGTGGTCGCGCAAATCGTGGTGCTGGACGCCGTCTTCTCTCTCGACTCGGTGATCACCGCCGTCGGGATGGTTGACCACCTGGCCGTGATGATGGCCGCCGTGATCATCGCCATCACCCTGATGGTGCTCGCCAGCAAGGCCCTGACGCGATTTGTAAACAGCCACCCGACCATCGTGATCCTGTGCCTCAGCTTCCTGCTGATGATTGGCTTTAGCCTCGTTGCGGATGGCTTCGGCTTCCATATCCCGAAAGGCTACCTGTACGCCGCAATTGGCTTCTCGGTGCTGATAGAGTTCCTGAACCAGCTGGCCATCTTCAACCGCCGCCGCTTTCTCTCCGCGAACCAGACGCTGCGACAGCGCACCGCCGATACTGTGATGCGCCTGCTGAGCGGCAGAAAAGAGGATGCCGAGCTGGACGCCGAGTCCGCTGCGATGCTTGCCGACCACAGCGACGGGCAGATCTTCAACCCGCAGGAGCGCCGGATGATAGAGCGCGTGCTCAATCTCAACCAGCGCTCCGTCAGCAGCATCATGACCTCCCGTCACGACATTGAGCATATAGATCTGACGGCGCCGGAAGAGCAGATCCGCGCCCTGCTGGATAAAAACCAGCACACCCGCGTGGTCGTCACCGGCGGGGACGAGGAAGAAGAGCTGCTGGGCGTGGTGCACGTGATCGACCTGCTGCAACAGCAGCTTCACGGTGAGCCGCTCAACCTGCGCGCGCTGGTCCGCCAGCCGCTGGTCTTCCCGGAAGCGCTGCCGCTGCTCTCCGCGCTGGAGCAGTTCCGTAACGCGCGTACCCACTTCGCGTTTGTCGTGGATGAATTTGGCTCTGTGGAAGGGCTGGTGACGCTCAGCGACGTTATGGAAACCATCGCCGGTAATCTGCCAAATGAGGTGGATGAGATCGACGCACGCCACGATATTCAGAAAAACGCCGACGGCAGCTGGACCGCTAACGGCCACATGCCGCTTGAAGATCTGGTGCAGTTCGTTCCGCTTCCGCTGGACGAGAAGCGCGAATACCACACCATCGCCGGTTTGCTGATGGAATATCTGCAACGTATTCCGCAGCCGGGCGAAGAGGTTCAGGTGGGGGATTACATGATTAAAACCTTGCAAGTGGAAAGCCATCGCGTGCAGAAGGTGCAGCTGATCCCGCTGCGCGGTGACGATGAGAGGGATTTTGAGGTGTAAAAAAGCCGGGTGGCGCTTCGCTTACCCGGCCTAAGGTGTCTGGCTTTTGTAGGCCGGGTAAGGCGAAGCCGCCACCCGGCACAACAGGCATCAGAGCTTATCGAGCAGCTTTTTCACGTCCTTACCTGACTGGGACTCTTTATTGCGGTCCGCCCAGTCATTCAGCCGACGTTTCGCTTCATCCTGAAGATGCTTACGCAGGATCTGATCGACCTGCAAACTGTAGTTCAGCGCCTGCCACTTTCCGTAGACGCGCAGCGGTATTGGCGTCTCTTTCAGGAACTCAACAAGCTGGCCTTCACCTTCCCAGCCAGCCTTCACGCGGACGTTGAAGCGGGTGTCAGCCGTCTCTTTCACCAGATCCAGCGCACCGTTTCCGGTCAGCGCCAGCAGAGACGAGGTTCCCTGCATCTCGTCGAGCGAGAGCTGACCGTTGTCGAGGGCAAGCTCGCTGGTAAAGCTGTCGAGACGGGTGGCGCTGTCGTAGTTTTCATTTGCCTTCACGCTGCTGCTGCGCTCTACCGCCTGCTGCACCAGCTGCTGGAAGTTCAGCCCTTCCATGCGCGAATCTTTCAGCTCAACGTGCGCCCGCCCCTGCCAGCTCCGGCGGAAGGCGTCCGCATCGATCTTCGTGCCGGAGAAATCCCCCGCCAGCGACAGCTGCCCCGTCAGGGCAATCGGATAGTTAAAGGCTTTCAGGATGGTGCCAATCTCAACGTTTTCCAGACGCGGCTGGAACGCGGCACTGGCAACGTCTTTGCGTACGTCCAGCGTGCCCGGCAGGGAGAGATTCCCTGCCCCCATTTTTCCGCTGAGCTCAGAGATAACCAGCAGGCCATTGTGGTTGAACATCTGGCTGCTGACGTCGGTAAAATCAATCCCACGCCAGCGCACGCTGTTCGCTTTCAGCAGGATGTCGGCGGTAAAGCCTCGCAGGCCGTTGTAGTCAGGCCGATCGAGATTGGAGGAGATCACCGGACGCGTTTGCGTGACCTGGCTTTGCCCTACCTGCGTGACCCCCTCATCGGCTGCGTTCACCGTTTGCGAAGGAAGCAAATTCTCAAGGTTCAGCCTGTCGAATTGCAGATCCAGCACCCACTTAGGTTTTTCATCAAGCGTGACGCTCGCCTGTCCTTTAAGAGTACTGTCGTTCGCCTGGAGGTTTAGCGCGTTCAGTTCCAGCTGTTTGCGCTCTTCATGCCAGACCGCCTGCATCGTACCCTGGCCAGCGATACCTTTTGTGGGTAAATCCGCGCCGGTCAGCTGCCAGTTGAGCTGCTGAATATCCGCCGTCAGCTGATGCGGGTAGTCCGAAGCGTTTACGTTCGCGTTCATCGACAGGTTGAGATCGCGCTGATTGCGGTTGATCCGCCCGGAGAACTCCACGGTGGCGTGATGGCTGGCGTCCTGCTCCATCCTGAGGTTGATATTGCGTACGGTGATCTGCTCGTCGTCCTCATGCTGGAAAACCAGCACGCTGTCAGCGACCTTCAGACTACCAATATCGAACGACCAGCCAGCGTCAGACGGGACGTCAGGCAAGGTGTTTTCATGCGGTTCGACCGGGGCATCCGCCTGACGAACGGCTTCGGTTTGTGGCGTAAGCTGGATCACCGCGCCCTTCAGCATCACCTGTTCGACCTGGAGCTGATGGGACAAGAGCGGGATGAGCGCGACATCAAGACGCATGTTATCCGCGGTCACCAGCGGCTGCGCGGCGCCCGGCGCGGTAAGTGACATGCGCCCGGAGAGAATGCTGAGCTGAGGCCAGACGTGCCAGCGCAGCGGCCCGTCCAGCTTGAGTTCATACCCGCTGCGCGCTTCAACCTGTCGCACCATATAGGCCCGGAAGTCGTTCGGGTTAACCAGCAGCACCAACGCTGAAAGGCCAGCCACCAGCACCACCAGCAAAATCATCAGCGTTGTCAGAACTCTTCTCATGGCTTCCTCAGTGAACTCACAGATCAGTCTTTATCGATACGACTGGCAACCGCACCCTGCTGGTCGCGATATTTTGCGTCCTGACGGCGGTTATAAGGACGGTCTGCCGGGCCGGTCAGCGGTTCGAAGCTCAACGCACCAATCATCATTCCCGGGCGAAGCGCCAGCGGCAGTTTACCGGCGTTAAAGAACTCCAGCACGATACGGCCAGACCAGCCCGGATCGATACGGTGCGCGGTAACGTGCACCATCAGACCCAGACGCGCCAGGGAAGAGCGTCCGTCAAGCCAGCCCACCAGATCCGCCGGCAGCGTGACGGACTCAAAGGTCACCGCCAGCGCCAGTTCGCCAGGATGGAGATAAAACGCCTCGCCTTCTTCAATGACGATTTCGTCACTCATGACGCGATCCAGCGCCGCACTGACTTCGTCTTTCGGCCCGCTGAGGTCGATAAACGGTGCCGTGTGGCCGCTGAAGGTGCGGAATTTATTCCCCAGACGCACATCGACGGTCACGCCGTTAATACGCTCAACCGGCGGACGCGGGGTGATAGACAGGCGGCCTTCATCCAGCCAGGCTTCTATATCGCGGTCACAAAGACGCATGGCACTTTCTCCTTTCGTGCATCGCGCCCTGAAGCTTTACGGCATCAGGGCAAAACCAGGTTATCTCTGAACGGTACACAATTCACGCGGCTTATTCAAAAAACTGACTGATTTTCGCTTTTAAGATGTCAATAGCAATACGGTTTTTACCGCCGCGAGGAACAATAATATCGGCGTATTGTTTTGAAGGCTCAATAAATTGCAGGAACATCGGGCGAACAGTTTTCTGATACTGCGCCATCACCGAGTCCATGGAGCGGCCGCGTTCGTTAACGTCGCGTTTGATACGCCGCATCAGGCAGATATCCAGCGGGGTGTCGACGAAAATCGAGAAGTTCATTGATTCGCGCAGACGGGCGTCGGTGAGCAGCAAAATCCCTTCAAGGATAATGACTTTCTTGGGCTCGATGCGGATCGTTTCCTGAGTGCGGGTATGTTCCACGTAGCTGTAGACGGGCAGTTCAATCGCCTCGCCGCGCTTCAGCGCTTCCAGATGCTGGAACAGCAGGCTGTGATCCATCGCACTGGGATGGTCGTAGTTGGTTTTTACGCGCTCTTCCATCGAAAGATGGGATTGATCTTTGTAATAGCTGTCTTCGGGAATAACACCGATATGCTCATCACCCACTTGTTCACGCAGTTCGCGATAAAGCGTACTGGCAATAAGACTTTTACCTGAAGCCGATGCGCCGGCGATGCCTATGATGACGCACTGATGAGACTTATCAGTCATAAATTTAGCGACCTGATTAACCTGGATGTAAGGAAGGACGACGCCGGAGCGTCAAACGCGGCAATTATAGGGATTTCGGGGGCGTGATACCAGTCGAATGCGCAGGTTATGCGAGGCGGGCTGAAAAGCGCCCCTTCTCGCCTTTAGCGAAATTTTTACGCGCGTTTAATCGCCATTTCCACACCCTTCTTCGCAGAGTCACTATTTTATAAGTCTATGAAGTCAAAATCTGAGCACTCAGCATATGAATTGTAAAATGTTTGTACTAGCATAAACCAAATTATTACTTTTACGCGTCCGGACCTGGCTCCTGACAACACGGCGTCCCTGGATAGAGCGGTAATGAATAAACAATACCAGCGGGTTTTGGTCACTACCCCACATCCTTTACTGCGGCTTGTCTGTCTGGGTCTGGTCACGTTCATCTTCACCTTATTCTCCCTTGAACTGACTCGCTTCGGTACGCTGCTGGCGCCACTATGGTTTCCGACCTCAATCATGATGGTGGCGTTTTACCGCCACGCGGGAAAAATGTGGCCCGGCATTGCGCTCGCCTGCTCCTTTGGCAATATTTTCGCCTCGTGGATGCTGTTCTCATGGGAATCGATCAGCATCACCTACACGGCGATCAATATCATTGAAGCCACCATCGGCGCGCTGTTACTGCGTAAGCTTCTCCCGTGGTATAACCCGCTGCAAAACCTCAACGACTGGGTCCGACTCGCCCTCGGCAGTGCCGTGGTGCCGCCGCTGGTGGGCGGCATTCTGGTGCATTTTCTGGTGCCGAGCGCGGAGCCGCTGCGTAATTTTCTTTTCTGGGTTCTGTCAGAATCCATTGGCGCACTGGCGCTGGTGCCGTTAGGTCTGCTGTTTAAGCCGCATTATCTGCTGCGCCATCGCAACCCAAAACTGCTGCTGGAAACGCTGGTGACCCTGGTGGTTACGCTGGTTCTGAGCTGGACGGCAATTACCTGGCTGCCGTGGCCGTTCACCTGCATCATCGTTCTTTTGATGTGGAGCGCGGTGCGCCTGCCGCGTATGGAAGCGTTCCTGATCTTTTTATTCACCATCATGATGGTATCCCTGATGATGGCGCGAAACCCGCTCTCCATGACGCCCTCCAGCATGATCGTCACCTTCAACGCGCCGTGGCTCCCCTTCCTGATGATGCTGCTCCCCGCCAACATTATGACGATGGTGATGTATGCCTTCCGGGCCGAGCGTAAACACATCACGGAAAGCGAAGCGCGTTTTCGTAATGCGATGGAATATTCCGCGATAGGCATGGCGCTGGTGAGCATTGAGGGCCAGTGGCTTCAGGCCAACAAGGCGCTGTGCAATTTCCTCGGTTACAGCCAGTCGGAGCTCCAGTCGCTCACGTTCCAGCAGTTAACCTGGCCGGAAGATTTAAATACCGACCTGGAACAGCTCGAACAGCTGATCCACGGCGAGATTAACACCTACAGCCTCGAAAAACGTTACTACACCCGCAACGGCGAGGTGGTCTGGGCGCTGCTGGCCGTCTCCGTCGTGCGTCATGCCGACGGTACGCCGCTCTACTTTATTGCTCAGATTGAAGACATCAACGACCTGAAGCAGACCGAGTGGGTGAATAAGCGCCTGATGGAGCGTATCACCCTCGCTAACGAAGCCGGTGGGATTGGCATCTGGGAGTGGGATCTTGAGCCAGACGTGATTAGCTGGGATAAACGAATGTTTGAGCTGTACGAGATCCCTGCGCACATAAAGCCCTCCTGGCAGCTCTGGCATGACGCCATCGTGCCTGAAGATCGCGCGAACGCCGAACGGGTGCTGCGTGAATCACTCCAGGCCAGGGTCCCCTTCAAGCTGGAATTTCGCATTCGCGTCAAGGATGGCATCCGCCACATTCGTTCCCTGGCAAACCGGGTGCTGAACAAACAGGGCGAAGTGGAGCGGCTGTTAGGCATCAACATGGATATGACCGAGGTGAAGCAGCTGAACGAGGCGCTGTTCCAGGAAAAAGAGCGCCTGCATATCACCCTCGACTCCATCGGCGAAGCGGTGCTGTGCACCGACGTCGACATGAACATCACCTTTATGAACCCGGTCGCCGAAAAGATGAGCGGCTGGTCGCAAAGCGAAGCGCTGGGTCAGCCCGTACTGGAGGTGCTGCACATTACCTTCGGCGAGAAGGGACCGTTAATGGAAAACATCCACAGCGGCGACATGTCCCGTACCGATATCGAACAGGACGTGGTGCTTAACTGCCGGAACGGCGGCAGTTTCGACATTCATTACAGCATTACCCCGCTCAGCACCCTGGACGGTCATACTATCGGCTCGGTGCTGGTGATTCAGGACGTAACCGAATCACGCAAAATGCTGCGCCAGCTGAGCTACAGCGCCTCCCATGATGCCCTCACCCACCTGGCGAACCGCGTCAGCTTCGAAAATCACCTGAAGCGCCTGTTGCAGACGGTCCAGGAGACCCACCAGCGTCACGCGCTGGTCTTTATCGACCTTGACCGCTTTAAGGCGGTAAACGATACGGCAGGTCACGCGGCGGGCGACGCCCTCCTGCGCGAGCTTTCTTCGCTAATGCTGACCATGCTGCGCTCCAGCGACGTGCTGGCGCGTCTGGGCGGCGACGAGTTTGGCCTGCTGCTGCCGGACTGCAACGTCGAAAGCGCACGCTACATTGCGGGCCGGCTGATTGATGCCATCAACAGCTACCATTTTTCCTGGGAAGGACGCCTGCACCGCATTGGCGCCAGCGCGGGGATCACGCTGATTGACGACAGCAATTATCAGGCTGCGGAAGTGATGTCTCAGGCCGACATTGCCTGTTACGCCTCGAAAAACAGCGGGCGCGGCGTGGTCACCGTCTATGAACCCCAGCAGGAGCGGATCCACAGCACGCGCAGCATGATGTCGCTGGATGAGCAGTGGCACATGATTAAAGATAATCATCTGCTGATGATCGCCCGCAGCGTCGCCTCGCCGCGCATTCCCGAGAGCAGCAGCTTCTGGCTGATTTCTCTGCGGCTGTGGACCAGCCAGGGAGAAGTGCTGGAAGAGCATGCCTTCCGCGCCGGGCTCGGAGAGGCGGAGCTGCTGCACGCCCTCGACCGTCGGATATTCAGCGAGTTTTTCCGTACCTATGCCGCACAGGTGGCGGCCAAAGGTATGGGCGTGGCGCTGCCGCTCTCAGAGGCGGGGTTAGCCAGCGTCACGCTGGTGGATGAACTGCTCGACCTGATTACCAAAGGCCCGCTGCCGGCGCGGCTGCTGCATCTGGCGATCGCCGTCGATGTGCTGAACAACACGGATGAAAACGTGCAGCAGGGTCTGCAAAAGCTTCGTCATGCCGGCTGCCGCGTGGTGCTGACCCACGTCGGACGCGACATGAACGTCTTCAGTCAGCTCAGCGCCACCACCGCTGATTATCTGCTGCTGGATGCAGACGTGGTGACCAACGTCCACGGCAATCTGATGGACGAGATGATGGTGACCATCATTCAGGGCCACGCCCGGCGTCTGGGACTAAAAACCATTGCCGGGCCGTGCCACCAGTCGATCATGATGGATACGCTGTCGGGCATCGGCGTTGACTTTATTTACGGCGATACCATCGGGGAAGCGCAGCCGCTCGATTTACTGCTGAATACCAGCTATTTCGCCATCAACTGACGGCGACCAGCCGTCGGTGTACCAGATATGTAATAGCGCGTACGAGCGCCACGGCTGCCAGCGCTCGGCATAGCGACGGATCTGCGCGGGCGTCATGCCGGCAAAACGCTGCTTAATCAGATAATCATCCGGCAGGAAAACGTCCTTTGCCTGCCAGCCGCGCAGGGCCAGATAGTTAGCGGTCCAGCGTCCGATGCCGGGCCGCTGCTGTAGCGCCTTCATCCCAGCCTCCACGTCCGCAGGCGGGAACAGCGGGAATTCCCCGTCCACCACCGACTGCGCCAGATGAATCAGCGACTCCGCACGCCTGAGCGGCATCCCGAGGGCTTTTAATGCCAGCGGATCTGCCGCGGCCAGCGCTTCTGGCGGAGGAAAGCAGAGGTAGCCCGGCGCGTCCTCGATGGGTTTACCGCACAGCGCCACCACCCGCGACGCCAGTTTTGCCGCCATCGCCACGCTCACCAGCTGCCCGAGAATGGCGCGCACGCCCTGTTCGTATGCATCCATCGCCCCCGGCAAACGTAACCCCGGACGCGCCGCGCCGAGATCGCCCAGCGTCTGCGCAATTTGCTGCGGATCGCAATCAAGATCGAACAGGCGGGCAATGCGGTCTAGACAGATGTCCGCCACCGGGATCAGGCCAGGGCTGAGCGACACCGCCAGCGTATGGGTTGCGCTGTCCGGCGTAACACGAAAAACGCCCTGCTGCCCTGCATAGCCAAAACTGCGCTCGTAGTAAACCTCCGTGACGGTCTCTACCCCGGTGACCGCACGCGCGGCAAGAAAGCCAAACATCCACTGCCAGTCGTAGGGCGGTTGCCAGTTCAGGGTGTACATCGTCTCTCCTTTTTTTATTTATCTCAGCATAAACCGAAAGATAGCGTTGCGCCTTGCTTTCATATTCCTGTTGTCGCCTGGCAGACATTTCGCTAAAGTCTCGCCCCTTCTCACCGGCATGGGGATTTATTGTGTTTATTGGATTCGACTACGGCACCGCAAACTGCTCGGTTGCGATAATGCAAAACGGACAACCGCAGCTCCTGAAAATGGAAAACGGCAGTACGCTGTTGCCGTCAATGCTCTGTGCGCCCACGCGTGAAGCGGTAAGCGAGTGGCTGTTCCGCCATCATCAGGTTCCGGCCACGGCGGCAGAATCGCAGGCGCTGCTGCGCCGTGCGGTCAGTTTTAACCGCGAGGAAGATATCGACGTTACCCCTTCCAGCGTGCAGTTCGGCCTCTCTTCGCTCGGGCAGTACATTGACGATCCGGAAGAGGTTTACTTCGTTAAATCGCCTAAATCCTTCCTCGGCGCCAGCGGCCTGAAGCCGCAGCAGGTGGCGATGTTTGAAGATCTGGTCTGCGCGATGATGCTGCATATCCGCAATAAGGCGCAGTCGCAGGTGCCGGAGACCATCACCCAGGCGGTGATTGGTCGCCCGATCAACTTCCAGGGGCTGGGCGGTGATGAAGCCAACCAGCAGGCGCAGGGGATCCTCGAGCGTGCGGCGCACCGGGCGGGCTTTAGCGACGTGGTGTTCCAGTATGAGCCGGTTGCGGCGGGGCTGGATTTTGAAGCCACGCTGACGGAAGAGAAGCGGGTGCTGGTAGTGGACATCGGCGGCGGTACGACGGACTGTTCGTTGCTGCTGATGGGGCCGCAATGGCATCACCGTCGCGATCGTGAAAACAGCCTGCTGGGGCACAGCGGCTGCCGCGTCGGCGGTAACGATCTGGATATCGCCCTGGCGTTCAAGAGCCTGATGCCGCTGCTCGGCATGGGCGGACAAACCGAGAAAGGCATCGCCCTGCCGATCCTGCCGTGGTGGAACGCGATTGCCATCAACGACGTCCCTGCGCAGAGTGATTTTTACAGCACCGCGAATGGCCGTTACCTCAACGATCTGGTGCGCGACGCACAGGATGCCGGGAAGGTCGCCCTGCTCTATAAAGTGTGGCGCCAGCGCCTGAGCTACCGGGTCGTGCGCACCGCCGAAGAGAGCAAAATTGCCCTTTCCGATCGTCCGGAGCAGGCCGTTTCATTGCCGTTTATTAGCGACAATCTGGCAACGACCATTACCCGGGAAGGGCTGGAACTGGCGCTGGCCCAGCCGCTACAGCGTATTCTGGAGCAGGTACAGCTGGCGCTGGAGAACGGCAAAGAGAAACCGGACGTGATTTACCTGACCGGCGGTAGCGCCCGTTCACCGCTGATCAAGAAGGCGCTGGCGGAACAGCTGCCGGGGATCCCCATTGCCGGCGGCGATGACTTTGGCTCCGTTACGGCAGGGCTGGCGCGCTGGGCGCAGGTGGTGTTTAGCTAATGCGGTTGTGCCGGGTGGCGCTGCGCTTACCCGGCCTACGGTGGCCGGGTAAGGCGAAGCCGCCACCCGGCGAAACAGCGCGCCACACTCAGACCATTCCTGACAGTCTTCCATATTTCCTTCATTTTTCCGCTGTGTTAGCTGACTAAACTAGTATCATTCCCCGAAAGAGTTTCAGGATGAGAACGTATAACGATGAAAGGCAGTAACAAATCCCGCTGGGCGATCGCCGCTGGTCTGATTGTGGTGGTCCTTGCCGCCGCCTGGTACTGGCACAGCCAGTCCGCGAATTCCCCGGCACCGGCTGGCGCCAGCAGCCCCTCACAGCGCCCTGCGGGCAGTGGTCGCCACGGCATGCGCGGCGGCGCGCTGGCGCCGGTGCAGGCGGCAACGGCGGTGACGAAAGCGGTACCTCGTTATCTCTCCGGGCTGGGAACCATCACCGCCGCCAACACCGTGACGGTGCGCAGCCGCGTGGACGGTCAGCTGATGGCCATTCATTTCCAGGAAGGCCAGCAGGTCAAAGCCGGCGATCTGCTGGCGGAAATCGACCCAAGCCAGTTTAAGGTGGCCCTGGCGCAGGCGCAGGGGCAGCTCGCGAAAGACAAAGCCACCCTCGCCAACGCCCGCCGCGATTTAGCCCGCTATCAGCAGCTGGTAAAAACCAACCTCGTGTCGCGCCAGGAGCTGGATACCCAGCAGTCGCTGGTCAGCGAATCGCAGGGCACCATTAAAGCCGACGAAGCCGCGGTCGCCAGCGCCCAGCTCCAGCTGGACTGGAGCCGGATCGTTGCCCCCATCGACGGGCGCGTCGGCCTCAGGCAGGTGGACATCGGCAACCAAATCTCAAGCGGCGACACCACGGGCATTGTGGTGATCACCCAGACGCACCCTATCGATCTCGTCTTTACCCTGCCGGAAAGCGATATTGCGACGGTAGTCCAGGCGCAGAAAGCCGGTAAAGGGCTGGTCGTGGAGGCCTGGGATCGCACCAACAAGCAGAAACTGAGCGAAGGTTCGCTGCTGAGCCTGGATAACCAGATCGACACCACCACCGGCACCATCAAGCTGAAGGCGCGCTTCAACAATCAGGACGATGCCCTGTTCCCGAATCAGTTCGTCAACGCGCGTATGCTGGTCGCGACCGAAGAAAATGCGGTAGTGATCCCGACGGCGGCTCTGCAAATGGGCAGTGAAGGCAACTTTGTCTGGGTGCTGAACAGTGAAAACAAGGTCAGCAAACACCTGGTGAAAACCGGCATCCAGGACAGCCAGACGGTGGTAATCGACGCCGGGCTGTCCGCAGGCGACCGCGTCGTGACCGACGGTATTGACCGTCTGACCGAAGGGGCGCAGGTCGAGGTGGTGGAAGCTCAGACTACAGGAGCAAAAGCCTGATGCAGGTGATGCCGCCGAGCTCTACAGGTGGGCCATCACGCCTGTTCATTTTACGTCCGGTTGCGACGACCCTGTTGATGGTGGCGATCCTGCTGGCCGGGATCATTGGCTACCGTTTTCTGCCCGTGTCGGCGCTCCCGGAAGTGGACTATCCGACGATTCAGGTTGTCACCCTCTATCCGGGCGCCAGTCCGGACGTGGTGACGTCCGCAATCACCGCCCCGCTGGAGCGTCAGTTCGGCCAGATGTCTGGCCTGAAGCAGATGTCCTCCCAGAGCTCCGGCGGCGCCTCGGTCGTCACGCTTCAGTTCCAGCTCGCGCTGTCGCTGGACGTCGCGGAACAGGAGGTGCAGGCCGCCATTAACGCCGCCACCAACCTGCTGCCGTCTGACCTGCCGAACCCGCCGGTTTACAGCAAGGTGAACCCGGCAGACCCGCCGATCATGACCC
This sequence comes from Enterobacter cloacae complex sp. I2, assembly GCF_014896205.1. Lineage (NCBI taxonomy): Bacteria > Pseudomonadati > Pseudomonadota > Gammaproteobacteria > Enterobacterales > Enterobacteriaceae > Enterobacter > Enterobacter cloacae complex sp. I2. Next base: position 20,739 of record NZ_JADBRA010000032.1, on the reverse strand, counting down.
TTGCCGTGACATCGTCCGCCATGCCGATGACGCAGGTGGAAGACATGGTCGAAACCCGCGTGGCGCAAAAGATTTCGCAGGTGACCGGCGTCGGGCTGGTGACGCTCGCAGGGGGACAACGCCCCGCCGTGCGCGTTAAGCTTAATGCCCAGGCCATTGCCGCGCTGGGGTTAACCAGCGAAACCATTCGCACCGCCATCAGCAGCGCCAACGTTAACTCAGCGAAGGGCTCGCTGGACGGCCCAACCCGCGCGGTCACGCTCTCCGCCAACGACCAGATGCAGTCCGCCGATGAATACCGCCAGCTGATTGTGGCCTATCAAAACGGCGCGCCAATCCGCCTCGGGGACGTTGCCACCGTTGAGCAAGGGGCTGAAAACAGCTGGCTCGGGGCGTGGGCCAATAAGCAGCAGGCGATCGTCATGAACGTTCAGCGCCAGCCGGGCGCGAACATTATTGATACCGCCGACAGCATTCGCACCATGCTGCCGCAGCTGGTGGAAAGCCTGCCGAAATCGGTCAGCGTGAAGGTGCTGTCGGATCGCACCACCAACATTCGCGCCTCGGTATCGGACACGCAGTTCGAGCTGATGCTGGCGATTGCGCTGGTGGTCATGATCATCTACCTGTTCCTGCGCAACGTTCCGGCAACCATCATTCCCGCCGTTGCCGTGCCGCTCTCGCTGGTGGGAACGTTCGCGGTAATGGTATTTCTCGACTTTTCGATTAACAACCTGACGCTGATGGCGCTCACCATCGCCACCGGGTTCGTGGTGGACGATGCCATCGTCGTTATTGAGAACATTTCGCGCTATATCGAAAAAGGTGAAAAGCCGTTAGCCGCCGCGCTGAAGGGCGCGGGAGAAATTGGCTTTACCATCATCTCGCTGACCTTCTCGCTGATTGCAGTGCTGATCCCGCTGCTGTTTATGGGGGATATCGTCGGGCGCCTGTTCCGCGAGTTTGCCGTGACGCTGGCCGTCGCCATTCTGATCTCTGCCGTGGTGTCGCTGACGCTAACGCCGATGATGTGCGCCCGCATGCTGAGCCACGACTCTTTGCGCAAGCAAAACCGCTTCTCTCGCGCTTCCGAGCGAATGTTCGAGCGCATCATTGCCGCCTACGGTCGCGTGCTGGCAAAAGTGCTGAACCATCCGTGGGCGACGCTCGGCGTGGCCCTCGGCACGCTGGCGCTCAGCGTCATGCTGTGGATTTTCATTCCGAAAGGCTTCTTCCCGATTCAGGACAACGGCATTATTCAGGGCACGCTCCAGGCCCCGCAGTCGGTCTCCTTCGCGAATATGGCGCAGCGCCAGCAGCAGGTGTCGGAGATCATCATGAAAGATCCGGCGGTGGAAAGCCTGACCGCCTACGTGGGCGTGGACGGCACCAACCCATCGCTCAACAGCGCCCGCCTGCAAATTAACCTCAAACCGCTTGATGACCGCGACGATCGCGTCAACGCGGTGATCGAGCGCCTGCAACGCGCCGTGGCGCGCGTGCCGGGCATTCAGCTGTACCTGCAACCGATTCAGGATTTAACCATTGATACGCAGGTGAGCCGCACGCAGTACCAGTTCACGCTCCAGGCCACCTCGCTTGATGCGCTCAGCACCTGGGTGCCGCAGCTGGTGGACAAGCTGAAAGCGCTGCCGCAGGTTTCTGACGTCAGCAGCGACTGGCAGGATAAAGGGCTGGCGGCGTACGTAAACGTCAACCGCGACACCGCCAGCCGTCTGGGCATTACCATGTCCGACGTGGATAACGCGCTGTATAACGCTTTTGGCCAGCGTCTGATCTCCACCATTTACACCCAGGCGAACCAGTATCGCGTGGTGCTGGAACACAACACCGAGAACACGCCGGGGCTGGCCGCCCTGGACTCGGTGCGCCTGACCAGCAAAGACGGCGGTATTGTGCCACTCAGCGCTATTGCCACGGTGGAAGAGCGTCACGCCCCGCTGTCGATTAACCATCTCGATCAGTTTCCGTCTACCACCATTTCGTTCAACGTGCCGGACGGCTATTCCCTGGGCGAAGCGGTGGAGGCCATTCTGGGCGCGGAGAAGGAACTGAGCTTCCCGTCCGATATTCAGACCCAGTTCCAGGGCAGTACGCTGGCGTTCCAGGCCGCGCTGGGCAGCACCGTCTGGCTGATCGTCGCGGCGGTGGTGGCGATGTATATCGTGCTTGGCGTGCTGTATGAAAGCTTTATCCACCCGATCACCATCCTCTCCACCCTGCCGACGGCGGGCGTGGGAGCGCTGCTGGCGCTGATGCTGGCGGGGAGCGAGCTGGACGTGATTGCGATCATTGGCATCATCCTGCTTATCGGGATCGTGAAGAAAAACGCCATCATGATGATCGACTTTGCGCTGGCCGCCGAGCGCGAGCAGGGTATGGCGCCGCGCGAGGCCATTTTCCAGGCCTGCCTGCTGCGTTTTCGTCCGATCCTGATGACCACCCTGGCGGCCCTGTTGGGCGCCCTGCCGCTGATGCTGAGTACTGGCGTGGGGGCAGAGCTGCGCCGTCCGCTGGGTATCGGCATGGTGGGCGGCCTGCTGGTCAGCCAGGTGCTGACGCTGTTTACCACGCCGGTCATCTACCTGCTGTTCGACCGTCTGGCGCTGTGGACGAAAAGCCGCTTCCCGAAACGTGAAGAGGAGGCGTAAGTGAAGTTTTTCGCCCTCTTCATTTACCGTCCGGTGGCGACGATTTTACTCTCCGTCGCCATCACCCTGTGCGGCGTGCTGGGCTTCCGCCTGCTGCCGGTGGCGCCGCTGCCGCAGGTGGATTTCCCGGTGATCATGGTCAGCGCCTCGCTGCCGGGCGCATCGCCGGAAACCATGGCCTCATCGGTGGCGACGCCGCTTGAGCGATCGCTTGGGCGAATTGCCGGGGTTAACGAGATGACCTCCAGCAGTTCGCTGGGCAGCACGCGCATCATTCTGGAATTTAACTTCGACCGGGACATCAACGGCGCGGCGCGTGACGTGCAGGCCGCGATTAACGCCGCCCAAAGCCTTCTGCCGAGCGGCATGCCGAGCCGTCCGACCTACCGCAAGGCCAACCCGTCCGATGCGCCGATCATGATCCTGACGCTCACGTCGGAAACCTACTCCCAGGGCGAGCTGTACGATTTTGCCTCCACGCAGCTGGCGCAGACCATTGCCCAGATTGACGGCGTGGGCGACGTGGACCTCGGCGGCAGCTCCCTGCCCGCCGTGCGCGTGGGCCTGAATCCGCAGGCGCTCTTTAACCAGGGCGTGTCGCTGGACGACGTGCGTTCCGCCATCAGCAACGCCAACGTGCGTAAACCGCAGGGGGCGATTGAGGACAGCAGCCACCGCTGGCAGATCCAGACCAACGACGAGCTGAAAACCGCCGCCGAGTATCAGCCGCTGATTATTCATTACAACAACGGCGCGGCGGTGCGCCTGAGCGACGTCGCCAGCGTTACCGATTCGGTGCAGGACGTGCGCAACGCCGGGATGACCAACGCCAAACCGGCCATTTTGCTGATGATCCGCAAGCTGCCGGAAGCCAACATCATCCAGACGGTGAACAGCATCCGCGAGCGGCTGCCGGAGCTTCAGGAAACCATTCCGGCGGCAATCGATCTCCAGATTGCGCAGGACCGCTCCCCTACCATCCGCGCCTCGCTCGAAGAGGTGGAGCAGACGCTGATTATTTCCGTCGCGCTGGTGATCCTGGTGGTGTTCCTGTTCCTGCGATCGGGTCGCGCCACGCTGATCCCGGCGGTGGCGGTTCCGGTGTCGCTGATTGGCACCTTTGCCGCCATGTACCTGTGCGGCTTCAGCCTTAACAACCTGTCGCTGATGGCGCTGACGATTGCCACCGGGTTTGTGGTGGATGACGCCATCGTGGTGCTGGAAAATATCTCGCGCCATCTGGAAGCGGGCATGAAGCCGCTCCAGGCGGCGCTTCAGGGTACGCGTGAAGTGGGCTTTACGGTACTGTCCATGAGCCTGTCGCTGGTGGCGGTGTTCCTGCCGCTGCTGCTGATGGGCGGCCTGCCGGGACGACTGCTGCGCGAATTTGCCGTCACGCTTTCCGTCGCTATCGGTATCTCACTGGTGATTTCGCTGACGCTGACGCCAATGATGTGCGGCTGGATGCTCAAGCGCAGCCAACCGCACTCGCAGCCGCGCCGGAAAGGCTTTGGCCGCGTCCTGATGGCAATGCAGTCAGGCTATGGCAAATCGCTGAAATGGGTGCTGAACCACACGCGTATTGTCGGGCTGGTGCTGATGGGCACCATCGTGCTCAACGTCTGGATGTACATTACCATCCCGAAAACCTTTTTCCCGGAGCAGGATACCGGCGTGCTGATGGGGGGTATTCAGGCTGACCAGAGCATTTCGTTCCAGGCGATGCGCGGCAAGCTTCAGGACTTTATGAAGATCATCCGTGAGGATCCGGCCGTAGACAACGTCACCGGCTTTACCGGCGGCTCGCGCGTTAACAGCGGGATGATGTTTATTACCCTTAAGCCGCGCGGTGAACGTCACGAAACGGCGCAGCAGATCATTGACCGCCTGCGGGTGAAGCTCGCCAAAGAGCCGGGGGCAAACCTGTTTTTGATGGCCGTTCAGGATATCCGCGTCGGCGGACGACAGGCCAACGCCAGCTATCAGTACACCCTGCTCTCGGACGATTTAGCTGCCCTGCGCGAGTGGGAGCCGAAGATCCGAAAAGCGCTGGCCGCTCTGCCGCAGCTGGCAGACGTGAACTCCGACAGCCAGAACAACGGCGCGGAGATGGCGCTCACCTACGATCGTGAAACCATGGCCCGCCTGGGCATTAACGTGGAGGCGGCCAACAGCCTGCTGAACAACGCCTTCGGGCAGCGTGAAGTCTCTACCATCTACCAGCCGATGAACCAGTACAAGGTGGTGATGGAGGTGGATCCGCGCTACACCCAGGACATCAGCGCGCTGGACAAGATGTTTGTGATCAATGATGACGGTAAGGCGATTCCGCTGTCGTACTTCGCCAGCTGGCAGCCCTCGAACGCGCCGCTGTCGGTGAACCACCAGGGGCTTTCCGCTGCCTCGACCGTCTCGTTTAACCTGCCAACCGGCTCGTCGCTGTCTGAGGCCAGCGATGCCATTAACCGCGCCATGACCCAGCTCGGGGTGCCCTCCTCCGTGCGCGGCAGTTTTGCCGGTACAGCGCAGGTGTTCCAGGACACCATGAATTCGCAGGTCATTTTGATTCTGGCGGCCATTGCCACGGTGTATATCGTGCTGGGCGTGCTGTATGAAAGCTACGTGCATCCGTTGACCATTCTTTCCACGCTGCCCTCTGCGGGCGTGGGGGCGCTGCTGGCGCTGGAGCTGTTCGGTGCCCCATTCAGTCTTATCGCGCTTATCGGGATCATGCTATTGATTGGCATCGTGAAGAAAAACGCGATAATGATGGTCGACTTTGCGCTGGACGCCCAGCGCAACGGCAACCTGACGCCGGACGAGGCGATATTCCAGGCCTGTCTGCTGCGTTTTCGCCCGATCATGATGACCACGCTGGCGGCACTCTTCGGCGCGCTGCCGCTAGTCATTTCCGGCGGTGACGGCTCTGAACTGCGCCAGCCGCTGGGGATCACGATCGTCGGTGGCCTGGTAATGAGCCAGCTCCTGACGCTCTACACCACGCCGGTGGTCTATCTGTTCTTCGACCGGCTGCGGCTGCGTTTTTCGCGTAAAAAGAGAACCACGGTGACCGAGTAAATGACCGACCTTCCCGGTAACGTTCGCTGGCAGTTGTGGATAGTCGCGTTCGGCTTCTTTATGCAGTCGCTGGACACGACTATCGTGAACACCGCCCTCCCCTCGATGGCAAAAAGCCTGGGGGAGAGCCCGCTGCACATGCATATGGTGATTGTCGCCTACGTGCTGACGGTCGCCGTGATGCTGCCCGCCAGCGGCTGGCTGGCGGATAAGGTCGGCGTGCGGAACATCTTCTTCACCGCCATCGTGCTGTTTACCACCGGGTCGCTGTTTTGCGCTCAGGCCAATACCCTCGATCAGCTGATGATGGCGCGCGTGCTACAGGGCGTCGGCGGCGCAATGATGGTGCCCGTCGGGCGGCTAACGGTGATGAAAATTGTTCCGCGCGCGCAGTATATGGCGGCGATGACCTTTGTCACCCTGCCCGGTCAGGTCGGCCCGCTGCTTGGCCCGGCGCTGGGCGGTATTCTGGTGGAGTACGCCTCCTGGCACTGGATCTTCCTGATTAACCTGCCGGTCGGTATCATCGGCGCGATTGCCACCCTGACGCTGATGCCGAACTATAAAATGCAGACCCGGCGCTTTGATTTATTTGGCTTCATCCTGCTGGCCGCCGGCATGGCGACGCTCACCCTGGCGCTGGACGGGCAAAAAGGGCTGGGGATTTCGTCCCTGTCGCTCGCCCTGCTGGTGGCGCTGGGTGTCACCGCTATTCTCTGGTATCTGTGGCATGCCAGAGGCAACGACAGGGCGCTGTTCAGCCTGAACTTGTTTAACACCCCAACCTACCGTCTGGGGCTTTTGGGCAGCTTCGCCGGTCGTATCGGCAGCGGCATGCTGCCGTTTATGACGCCGGTATTTTTACAGATTGGGATGGGCTTTTCGCCGTTCCACGCGGGGTTGATGATGATCCCGATGGTGCTCGGCAGCATGGGGATGAAGCGTATTGTGGTGCAGGTGGTAAACCGCTTTGGCTATCGCCACGTGCTGGTGGCCGCCACGCTCGGGCTGGCGCTGGTCACCCTGCTGTTTATGGCCGTGGCGCTGATAGGCTGGTACTACGTCCTGCCGCTGGTGCTGTTCTGCCAGGGGATCGTCAACGCCATGCGCTTCTCGTCGATGAACACCCTCACGCTGAAAGATCTGCCGGACGAGCTGGCGAGCAGCGGTAACAGCCTGCTGTCGATGATCATGCAGCTCTCCATGAGCGTGGGGGTCACGGTGGCCGGCTTGCTGCTCGGCATGTACGGCCAGCACCACCTCAGCATCGACACCCCCGTCGCGCATCAGGTCTTTTTATACACCTACCTCAGCATGGCGGCGATCGTCGCCCTGCCCGCTTTTATCTTTGCCAGAGTACCGAATGACACGACCAAAAATGTCGTGCTCCGACGCGGCAAAAGGAGTGCACCATGAAATTCTGGCGTCCGGGGATCACCGGTAAGCTTTTTGTGGCGATTTTCGCCACCTGTATTGTCCTGCTGATAACCATGCACTGGGCGGTGCGGGTCAGTTTTGAGCGCGGGTTTATTGACTACATCAAGCACGGTAACGAACAGCGCTTACAGGGCTTAAGCGACGCGCTGGGCGAGCAGTACAGCCTGCACGGTAACTGGCGTTTTCTGCGCAATAATGACCGCTTTATATTTCAAATTCTGCGCTCGCTGGAGCACGATAATGACGATGACCGTCCGGGGCCGGGGATGCCGCCGCACGGCTGGCGCACCCAGTTCTGGGTGATTGACCAGGAGATGCGCGTGCTTGTTGGCCCGCGCTCGCCGGTACCGCCGGACGGCACAAAGCGCGCCATCACCTCGAACGGTGCCACGGTGGGCTGGGTTATCGCCTCGCCGGTCGAGCGGCTGACGCGCAACACCGACATCAACTTTGACCGCCAGCAGCGTCAGACCAGCTGGCTGATTGTCGCGCTCTCTACCCTGCTTGCCGCGCTCGCCACCTTCCCGCTGGCGCGCGGTCTGCTGGCGCCGGTTAAGCGCCTTGTTGAGGGCACACACAAGCTGGCGGCGGGTGATTTCTCGACCCGCGTGGACACCCGCAGTCAGGACGAGCTGGGCAAGCTGGCGCAGGACTTTAACCAGCTCGCCAGCACGCTGGAGAAAAACCAGCAGATGCGCCGCGACTTTATGGCCGACATTTCGCACGAGCTGCGCACCCCGCTGGCGGTGCTGCGCGGCGAGCTGGAGGCGATTCAGGACGGCGTGCGGCAGTTCACTCCCGAGTCCGTGGCCTCGCTACAGGCGGAAGTCGGTACGCTGACCAAGCTGGTGGACGATCTGCATCAGCTTTCCATGTCCGACGAAGGCGCCCTGGCCTACCAGAAAGCCCCACTCGACGTGATCAATATTCTTGAAGTCGTGACCGGCGCGTTCCGCGAACGCTTCGCCAGCCGTGACCTGAAAATCAACCTCTCGCTGCCGGACAGCGCGGTGGTGTTTGGCGACAAAGATCGCCTGATGCAGCTATTCAATAATCTGCTGGAGAACAGCCTTCGCTATACCGACGGCGGCGGCGCGCTGCATATCTCCGGCAAGCAGGAAAACGGGCGCTTTGCCCTGACCTTCGCGGACTCCGCCCCTGGCGTGAAGGATGCGCAGCTGGAAAAACTGTTCGAGCGCTTCTATCGCACCGAAGGTTCCCGCAACCGCGCCAGCGGCGGTTCCGGCCTTGGGCTGGCGATTTGCGTTAACATTGTAGAAGCCCACGGCGGCACCATCCGCGCCGCCCATTCGCCTTTTGGCGGGGTTAGCATTACAGTAGAGTTACCTCTGGAACGGGATTTATCGAGGGAAGCATGACCGAGTTACCGATTGACGACAACACACCGCGCATTTTGATCGTGGAAGACGAGCCTAAACTGGGGCAACTGCTGATCGACTATTTGCGTACCGCGAGCTACGCGCCCACGCTTATCAGCCACGGCGACCAGGTGCTGCCCTACGTGCGCCAGACGCCGCCGGATCTGATCCTGCTGGATCTGATGCTCCCGGGTACTGACGGCCTGACCCTGTGCCGTGAAATTCGTCGTTTCTCCGACGTACCCATCGTGATGGTGACGGCCAAAATCGAAGAGATCGACCGCCTGCTGGGGCTTGAAATCGGCGCCGACGATTATATCTGCAAGCCTTACAGCCCGCGCGAAGTGGTTGCTCGCGTGAAAACGATCCTCCGCCGCTGCAAGCCGCAGCGTGAATTGCAGGTGCTGGATGCGCAAAGCCCGCTGATTGTCGACGAAAGCCGCTTCCAGGCAAGCTGGCGCAACAAGCTGCTGGACCTCACCCCTGCGGAGTTCCGCCTGCTGAAAACGCTCTCCCACGAGCCGGGGAAAGTGTTTTCCCGCGAACAGCTGCTCAATCATCTGTATGACGATTACCGCGTGGTGACGGATCGCACCATCGACAGCCACATCAAAAACCTGCGTCGCAAGCTGGAGTCGCTGGATGCCGACCAGTCGTTTATTCGTGCGGTGTACGGCGTGGGGTATCGATGGGAAGCGGACGCGTGCAGGATTGCCTAATATTTGCTTTAACGATGATTACCTGCCCAGGTAATCATCGTTCTTCATAACATTCACTTTCTAACAACCCCCTACCTGATTTGACAATTGCTAATTGTATTGTTTGATGTTAAAAACGAAATAAATCACAATATTACGGCTTCAAGAAATGCAAAATGTTATTGGTACTTTATTCATTATCATCACCACAGCTATAAGCGTTGCCAGCCTTTTCTTGGGGTTATTCGCTTATAATAAAAAAATGAAAACAAAAGCAATACAAAAAATAGAACTCCTCATACCTAAAAAAAACAGAATAACCAAGTTTTCCGAGCAATGGGTAAGCGCTTTTTTCCTGGCATTCGGTAATCATGCATACTCAAAAAGGCAATTAATTACCATACCGTTTTTATTGGTTTTATATTCCAGTATCTTATTTGTAGTTTGGTATCTCTGGGTGCTGACTTTTAGAAATCCTGAGCACATCATTCCTCAACATCTACCATTGACCATTAAAGTTGCATTACATGACTTTATTCATTTTGGCTTTTGGTACTCTTTACTGCTTGATGTGATGTCAATTTATCTTATCAGAGCTTACATTAACGCAAGTCTATCGAAAGGGTTTTCGTCTGTAAAATCGATTGTTTATTTTTCTTCAATTGTTCTGGGTGTTATGCTCTCATTTACACTTATCATCACCCACCTTAAAAATGTTTCGATTGAGGACCTCTATATCCAGCAAGGCCTGTATTTTGAAGACAGACCTGTTATGACATGGAACCCGCTGGAAGTGATACGGTCTTCATTGGATTTCATCGATAACGAAACCATGATTATCTTTACCTCAAAAGGGGCAATATCTAACTACTTCATTCCGCAGGCGATCATGTTTTACCTTTCCATGTTTACACAATTGACGCTGCTTATTGTTTTCATCAGCTATATGATCACAAAAATACTGCATAACATTCGAACGGTTGCCATCTGGACAGTCAAGTATTCTGGAACGGCTACGATGAATGCCATTGGTTTCATTCTTATCGCCGGTATTATTCTACTGACTTTAATATATTTGTGTATGTATGTCATATCGCTAATGGTTTAAAGATACGAAGTATTATGTCATCTGAAAGGGGTGAGGCGCTTTACCTCCTCGCCCCGCAGCGCTACAATGCCCGCCCTTAAAGTGGGGGATCTCCCCTTACCGCTGCACCAGGTGTATGCGGATCTGACCTGTCATCAGAACGAGAACAAACATGTTTAAACCGGAACTCCTTTCCCCGGCGGGAACGCTGCAAAATATGCGTTACGCTTTCGCCTATGGTGCCGACGCCGTCTACGCGGGCCAACCGCGTTACTCGCTGCGCGTGCGTAACAACGAATTCAACCACGAGAATCTTCAGCTCGGCATTAACGAAGCGCATGCCCTGGGCAAAAAATTCTACGTGGTGGTGAACATCGCGCCGCACAACGCCAAGCTGAAAACGTTCATTCGCGACCTGAAGCCGGTCGTGGAGATGGGGCCGGACGCGCTGATCATGTCGGACCCGGGTTTAATCATGCTGGTTCGGGAGAACTTCCCGGAGATGGACATTCACCTCTCGGTGCAGGCTAACGCCGTCAACTGGGCGACGGTGAAATTCTGGAAGCAGATGGGGCTGACCCGCGTCATTCTGTCTCGCGAGCTGTCTCTCGAAGAGATCGAAGAGATCCGCACCCAGGTGCCGGATATGGAGATCGAAATCTTCGTTCACGGCGCGCTGTGCATGGCCTACTCCGGCCGCTGCCTGCTCTCTGGCTATATCAACAAGCGTGACCCGAACCAGGGCACCTGCACCAACGCCTGCCGCTGGGAATATAACGTTCAGGAAGGCAAAGAGGATGAGATCGGGAACATCGTGCATAAGCACGAGCCGATCCCGGTCACCAACGTTGAGCCAACGCTGGGTATCGGCGCGCCGACCGACAGCGTGTTTATGATTGAAGAAGCCAAACGTCCGGGCGAGTACATGACCGCCTTTGAAGACGAGCACGGCACCTACATCATGAACTCGAAGGATCTGCGCGCCATCGCGCACGTGGAGCGTTTAACCCAGATGGGCGTGCACTCGCTGAAAATCGAAGGCCGCACCAAGTCCTACTACTACTGCGCCCGCACCGCGCAGGTATATCGCAAAGCCATCGACGATGCCGCCGCCGGTAAACCGTTCGACACCAGCCTGCTGGAAACGCTGGAAGGTCTGGCGCATCGCGGCTATACCGAAGGTTTCCTGCGTCGTCACACCCACGACGACTACCAGAACTACGAGCATGGCTACTCGATTTCTGAACGCCAGCAGTTTGTCGGTGACTTCACCGGCGAGCGTAAAGGCCCGCTGGCTGCCGTTGCCGTAAAAAACAAATTCACCAAAGGCGACAGTCTGGAGCTGATGACGCCGCAGGGCAACATGAACTTCCGCCTGGAGCACCTGGAAAACAAAAAAGGTGAGGCGATTGAGGTCGCACCGGGCGATGGCCATGTGGTCTGGCTGCCGGTTCCTGAAGAGGTAGAGCTGGAGTTTGCGCTGCTGATGCGTAATTTTGAAGGTGAAAATACCCGAAATCCACACGGCAAATAGTCAATCAACGGGATTTTTTCACGCTGGGATAATTCTTAGAATCGGATCACATACCGCTTCGTTCAATACGGGTATTATCCCCCCGCTGAAAAACATAACCCATAAATGCTAGCTGTACCAGGAACCACCTCCTTAGCCTGCGTAATCTCCCTTACGCGGGCTTATTTTTTGCCTTTCATCCTGTTCTTACCCGCTTTGTTCTTCTCTGGGATACACTCTTTCTATAGTTAAAAAAGGGAGCAAACCGGATGGCAACCTATCCAGACAGTTTATTAATTCTCAACGGCAAAAGTGCAGGCAACGATCTGTTGCGTCAGGCGATTACCGAATTGCGTGAAGATGGCGCGCGCATTCACGTGCGGGTGACCTTTGAAAAAGGCGATGCGGCACGTTATATCGACGAGGGCATCAGGTTAGGCGCTGAAACCATTATTTCCGGCGGCGGCGACGGAACGATCAACGAAATCGCCGGCGCGCTGATTGACCTCAACACAGCAGATCGCCCGGTGATGGGCATTTTACCGCTCGGTACCGCCAATGATTTTGCCACCAGCGCCGGCATACCTGAGGATTTAGGAAAAGCGCTGCAACTGGCCATTCTCGGTAAAGCGACCCCCGTCGATATCGCTCAGGTAAATGAAAAAACCTGCTTTATCAATATGGCGACGGGCGGTTTCGGCACGCGGATCACCAGCGAAACGCCGGAAAAGCTGAAGGCCGCGCTGGGCGGCGTCTCGTATCTCATTCACGGCCTGATGCGCATGGACACGCTCAAGCCGGACAGCTGTGAAATCCACGGTGAGAACTTCCACTGGCAGGGCAACGCGCTGGTGATTGGCATCGGCAACGGGCGGCAGGCGGGCGGCGGACAGCAGCTTTGCCCGGAAGCATTGATTAATGACGGTCAGCTACAGCTGCGCATTTTTACCGGCGACGGGCTGCTGCCCGCGCTGTTTACGACGCTGGCGCAGCCGGAGGAGAGCCCCAACATCATCGACGGCACATCCGCGTGGTTTGAGGTGATCGCCCCCCACGGCATGACCTTTAACCTTGACGGAGAGCCGCTCAGCGGTGAGCGATTCCGCATCGAAGTTTTGCCCGGCGCGTTGCAGTGCCGGTTGCCGCCGGACTGTCAGCTTTTGCGCTGATGTGTTGCCGGGTGGCGGCCCTCTTCACGTATGCACGGAACCGTCCCCTCTCCCCGTTGGGGAGAGGGTTAGGGTGAGGGAAAAAGACTTAAGCGATCGTGACCTTACTGTCCAGATAGACGTCCTGAACCGCGTTGATCAGCTTCACACCGTCGGCCATGGATTTTTTGAACGCCTTACGGCCGAGGATCAGCCCCATGCCGCCCGCGCGTTTGTTTATCACCGCCGTGCGCACCGCGTCGGTCAGGTCGGTTTCACCGCCTGCCGCACCGCCGGAGTTAATCAGCCCGGCGCGGCCCATGTAGCAGTTCGCCAGCTGGTAACGCACCAGATCGATCGGGTTGTCGCTGGTCAGCTTGCTGTAGACCCGGTCGTCGGTATAGCCAAAATTCACCGCCTTATAGCCGCCGTTATTCTCGGCCATTTTCTGCTTCACGATGTCCGCGCCGATGGTCGCCGCCAGGTGGTTTGCCTGACCGGTCAGATCCGCAGACACGTGGTAATCCACGCCGTCTTTCTTGAACGACCCGTTGCGGAGATAGGCCCACAGCACGGTCACCATGCCCAGCTCGTGGGCGCGCTCGAACGCTGCGGAGATCTCCTCTATCTGACGACGCGACTGTTCAGAGCCGAAATAGATCGTCGCCCCGACCGCCACCGCGCCCATATTGAACGCCTGCTCGACGCTGGCGTACAGCGTCTGGTCGTATTCGGTTGGGTAGCTCAGGGTTTCGTTATGGTTCAGCTTGACGAGGAACGGAATGCGGTGGGCATAGCGACGCGACACGGAGGCCAGTACGCCGTAGGTGGAGGCCACGCAGTTACAGCCCGCCTCAATCGCCAGCTCGACGATGTTTTTCGGATCGAAGTAGAGCGGGTTCGCGGCAAACGACGCCCCCGCAGAGTGTTCAACGCCCTGGTCAACGGGCAGAATAGAGAGGTACCCGGTTCCGCCCAGCCGTCCGGTATTATAAAGCGTCTGCATGTTTCGCAGTACGGCAGGCGGACGGTTGTTGTCGACCATGACGCGGTCAACGTAGTCATGGCCAGGCAGGTAAAGCTGGTCGGCTGGAATGGTCATACAACGATGCTGTAAAAGGCTGTCGGCGTCTTTGCCAAGCAACTGCGCAATATCAGTCATAGTGATGCTCCCGTAAGTCCGACGTGATGTCGGAGCGTGTGATCCAAACCCACGTTTTTGCAGGCAGACTAAGCCTGGTACCGACTTACTCTATTTTCCACCATTTGCAACTTTTTTAAGCACAATCTGCTGGCTCGTTTCGTGTACAACATTTTTGTTACACTGATCAAACAATCGCCTTAAAGGTATTTAAAAGGTATTATCACATGGTATGTTAACCGCGTACCTCTGACATGCAGGATTAAAAAATGAAAACGAAAGTCCAACTGTCATTCATGATGTTCGTTGAATGGTTTATCTGGGGCGCGTGGTTTGTGCCATTGTGGCTGTGGCTGAGCAAGAGCGGATTTACTGCCGGCGAAATCGGCTGGTCGTATGCCTGTACCGCCATCGCTGCGATCCTCTCCCCCATCCTGGTCGGCTCGCTGACGGACCGCTTCTTCGCCGCCCAGAAGGTGCTGGCGGTGCTGATGTTCGCCGGCGCGATCCTGATGTACTTCGCCGCACAGCAAACCCAGTTCAGCACCTTCTTCCCGCTGCTGCTGGCCTACTCCCTGACTTATATGCCGACCATCGCGCTGACCAACAGTATCGCCTTCGCGAACGTCGATGACGTGGAGGCCGATTTCCCGCGCATCCGCGTGATGGGCACCATCGGCTGGATTGCCTCGGGCCTGGCGTGCGGCTTCCTGCCGCAGATGATGGGCTATAGCGACATCTCCGACACCAATATTCCCCTGCTGATGACCGCAGCCAGCTCCCTTCTGCTCGGCGTCTTCGCGCTGTTCCTGCCGAATACCCCGCCGAAGAGCACCGGCAAGCTGGATTTCAAAGTCATGCTGGGGCTGGACGCGCTGATCCTGCTGCGCGACAAAAACTTCCTGGTGTTCTTCTTCTGCTCGTTCCTGTTCGCCATGCCGCTGGCCTTCTACTACATCTTTGCCAACGGCTATCTCACCGAAGTGGGGATGAAAAATGCCACTGGCTGGATGACCCTCGGCCAGTTCTCTGAAATCTTCTTCATGCTCGCACTGCCGTTCTTTACCAAACGCTTTGGTATTAAGAAGGTCTTGCTGCTGGGTCTGATCACCGCCGCCATTCGCTACGGCTTCTTTGTTTACGGTGGCGCCGAGCAGTACTTCACCTACGCCCTGCTGTTCCTCGGCATTCTGCTGCACGGCGTGAGCTACGACTTCTATTACGTCACCGCGTACATCTACGTGGATAAAAAAGCGCCCGTGCATATGCGCAACGCGGCGCAGGGCTTGATCACGCTGTGCTGTCAGGGCTTTGGTAGCCTGCTGGGTTACCGTCTCGGCGGCGTGATGATGGAAAAAATGTTCGCATATAAAGAGCCGGTGAATGGGCTGACCTTCAACTGGGCCGGAATGTGGACGTTTGGTGCAATCATGATTGTGGTGATTGCCGTGCTGTTTATGCTGTTTTTCCGCGAATCGGATAAAGAGATCACCGCAATTGAGGTGGTTGATGGCGATACCGCGCTGACACGAGGGGAAGTTAAATGAAACAAGACCGTATTCTCGGTGCCCTTTACGGGCAGGCGTTAGGGGATGCGATGGGAATGCCGTCGGAGCTGTGGCCGCGCAAGCGGGTAAAAGCACACTTCGGCTGGATCGACCGTTTCTTACCCGGCCCGGCCGAGAATAATGCCGCCTGCTACTTCAGGCAGGCGGAGTTTACCGATGATACATCCATGGCGCTGTGCCTGGCCGATGCGATTATCGAATGCGACGGGGACATTAATCCTGACGTTATCGGTAAGCATATTCTGAACTGGGCGCTGGATTTCGACGCGTTCAATAAGAATGTGCTTGGCCCGACCTCCAAAATTGCCCTGAACGCCATCCGCGACGGCAGGCCGGTGAGCGAGCTGGAAAATAACGGCGTCACCAACGGGGCCGCGATGCGCGCCTCCCCGCTGGGCTGCCTGCTGCCGGCCACGCGTCTGACGCACTTTGTGGAACAGGTTGCGTTAGCCTCCAGCCCGACCCATAAATCGGATCTCGCCATCGCTGGTGCGGTGGTCATCGCGTGGGCGGTTTCGCGCGCTATCGACGGCGAATGCTGGCAGAACATCGCTGATGCCCTGCCGGGTATTGCCCGCGCGGCTCAGGAGGCCAACACGACCACCTTCAGCGCATCGCTTTCGGCACGCATTGAGCTGGCCCTGAAAACCGTGCGCGAAGCTAACGGTACGGAATCCGCCAGCGAGCAGATCTATCAGCTTATTGGCGCGGGCACGAGTACCCTGGAGTCCGTTCCGGCGGCCATTGCGATGGTCGAACTGGCGGGAACCGACCCGAACCGCTGCGCGTTTTTATGCGCCAACCTGGGGGGTGACACCGACACTATCGGCGCGATGGCAACCGCCATCTGCGGCGCGCTGCACGGTATACAGGCCATTGATCCGGCGCTCAGGCGCGAACTGGATGCCGTCAACCGGCTTGATTTTGGCCACTACTGCGACAAGCTGCTGCACTTCCGGGAGCAAAGGGAGGGTGTATGAGTGCTTTTGCCCGCCGTCTCGAAACGCTTCACGCCACGCGTCCGGTAACGGTGCTGGGCGCGGCGGTGATCGACGTGATTGCCGACGCCTACGCCCTGCCCTGGCGCGGGTGTGATATCGAGCTGAAGCAACAGGGCGTGAATATTGGCGGCTGCGCGCTGAATATCGCCATCGCCCTCAAGCGGCTCGGCATTGCTGCGCAAAACGCGCTTCCCGTGGGCCACGGCGTATGGGCCGATATTATCCGTAACGCCATGGCGAAGCAGGACCTGCACAGCACCGTGGAAGCGGAAACGGGCGATAACGGCTGGTGTCTGGCGCTGGTGGAGCCTGACGGTGAACGCACCTTTATGTCGTTCAGCGGCGTGGAGAATCAGTGGCAGCAGCGCTGGCTGGACGGGTTAAGCGTGCCGGAGAAAAGCCTGATCTATTTGTCCGGCTACCAGCTGGCGTCGCCCAGCGGCGAGCTGCTGACGGCCTGGGTGGAAAGTCTTCAGGATGTAACGCTCTTTATTGATTTCGGTCCGCGTATTGCGGATATCCCCGACCCGCTGATGGCGCGGATGATGGCCTGCAAACCGATTGTCTCGCTTAATCGTCAGGAGGCAGAGCTTGCCGCTGAATGGCTTGGCGTGAACGTGGAGCAGCTCGGTAAACAGTGGCAGCAGCGTTTTAGCGCTGCGCTGATCGTGCGCCAGGATAAAGACGGGGCGATCTGGTATGACGGTGACGCCTCCGGACACGTTCCGGCGTTTCCTGCTGACGTGGTCGATACCATCGGCGCGGGTGACAGCCATGCGGGAGGCACCCTTGCCGGGCTGGCAGCGGGATGGTCACTGCCGGAGTCGGTGCAGCTTGGCAATGCCGTAGCCGCCTGGGTCGTCAGCCATCGCGGTGGAGACTGCGCCCCCACGCGCGACGCACTACTCCTCGCACACAAAGACGTATAGGTCGCTGCGGCAGTAGCTGATGCTGTACTCAATGGGACGGTGCTGTTGATCGAGCGCGACCTGCTTGATCACCAGCACCGGTATCTTATCGTCCATCTTTATATGCGTCTGAAACTCGCTGTCCGGCATCCGGGCGCTGACGCGGGAACGGGTGCGCTGCGGAAAGATATTCTGGCTGCGGAAGTAATCATAAAGCGAGACGCCAATATCGTCCGCGTTGGGAATTAACCCTACCGGTACCCAGGACTCCTCAATGGATACCGCATCGTCGTCCACATAGCGGATGCGCTTAAGCAGAAACACGTCGCTTTCCGGCGTAAGGGAAAGATGGCGGGCGATCTCTTCCGGGCACTTCACCACGCGTTTATTCACCCACAGCGTGTTGGGCGTTTTGCCCCGCAGCACCACCTGCTGGGAAAACCCCCGAGCCTCTTTCAGCGAATATTCAAAGATATTGTTGATTTGCGTGCCGTAGCCGCGCGCGCGGGTGACGACCCCGGCCTCCTCCAGCGCCTGCATTGCTTTACGCACCGTAATGCGCGATACGCCGGCAAGCTGGCTCAGGTCACGTTCGCCGGGCAAAATATTCCCGTGAGCGAGCACGCCGCTACGCACCGCGTTTTTGACCGTTTCGGCAAATTTCAGATACAGCGGCGTGTTGTCCGGTGCGGCAATTCGTTCCTTGAGCTGGGCAATTAACCGGGTATGCGCTTGTTCCATCTCTGTTTTTCTCTGGCATGAGGTTTCATGCCAGTATACGGCTTACCACCATGCATGAAAATGGTGAACCGGCCCAATACCGTGACCCACTTCCAGAGAATCGGCTTTTGCCAGCGCGCCCGAGAGCCAGACCTTCGCTTCCTGCACCGTATTCGCCCAGTTCGCGTGACGGGGACGCAGCGCCGCGAGCGCGGCAGAGAGCGTACAGCCCGTGCCGTGGGTGTTTTTAGTCTGTACGCGCGGCGCGGTGAAACGTTGCGCGCCATCGCGGGTGAAGAGCCAGTCCGGGCTTTCTGCATCATCAAGATGACCGCCTTTCATCAGCACCGCGCTACACCCCATCGCCAGCAGCGCATTCCCCTGCTCTTTCATTTCACGTTCGTTTTGCGCGTGCGGCGCATCCAGAAGCGCGGCGGCTTCAGGCAGGTTTGGCGTGATCAGCGCCACCTGCGGCAGCAGCTTTTTACGCAGCGTGTCGACAGCAGAAGCGGAGAGCAGCGGATCGCCGCTTTTGGCTAACATTACGGTATCGAGCACTACGTTTTTTATCCGGTAATGTTTAAGACGTTCAGCAACCGCTTCAACAATGTCTGCTTCTGCCAGCATGCCGATTTTGGTGGTGTCGATACGTACGTCGCTGTATACCGAATCCAGCTGCGCGCCGACAAAATCCGGCTCAATGCGATACACCGACTGTACGCCGCGCGTGTTTTGCGCCACCAGCGCGGTGATAACCGAGCAGCCGTAAGCGCCGAGCGCAGAGAAAGTTTTCAGGTCTGCCTGGATCCCCGCTCCGCCGCTTGGATCGGTTCCCGCAATAGTCAGGGCATTGATGCGTTTCATGCCTGTGCCTCCAGCGCGTAAAGCGCATCCAGAAACGCAGAGGCAAAGCTGCCGGGCCCCTGGCTTTGAGACAGAGCAGCCGATCCTGCACGCTTCATAAAACCGCAGGCTGCCGTCGCGTTATCAAGCCTGTCGCCAGGCAGTGAGCAACAGGCGGCGACGACCGCCGAGAGCGCGCAGCCTGTTCCCACCACGCGGGTCATCAGCGGGTCGCCGCCCGCGACCGTACGGGTTCGCTGCCCGTCGGTGATGTAATCCACTTCCCCTGTGACCACCACAACGGCGTGGGTCTGGCGGGCGAGCGCCTGCGCGGCGGGCAAGGCGCTTACAGCCGTATCGGTGGTGTCTACCCCGCGACCGCCCGCACTCATTCCGGCAAGGGCCAGGATTTCGGAGGCATTGCCGCGAATGGCAGCAGGTTTAAGCGATACGATTTGCTGGCAAAAACGGGTGCGGAACGCCAGCGCGCCAGCCGCGACCGGGTCCAGAACCCAGGGGGTGCCCGCAGCAACCGCACTCTCAATGGCCCGACGCATCGACTGGGCGCGCGGCGTGGTGAGCGTGCCAACGTTGATGAGCAGAGCATCGGCAAGCGCGGCGAACTGTTCCGCTTCCTCGGCTTCGATCACCATTGCCGGGGAAGCACCGAGCGCAAGCAGAACGTTGGCGGTGAAGGCCTGCACGACATCGTTAGTCATACAGTGCGTGAGCGGGGAACGGGTTCGGAATTGAAATAAAACGTGTGAATCGAGCAGGTCAGGCTGCATGGTTTCGCTCCTGCCGTACGTGAAGAAGCGATGACCGGGTAGGCATCTGACTTCCCTACGCTGGCATTATCCAGATCAGGTAATACGGGTATTTCTCAGCCCATCAGAGATGGGGCACCCCGAGTCATTTACAAAAAAATCAAAAGCTTGAGATTAATGTTCATTATCAATCCCTGATCAGGATCATGCCAGCGGGAAGCCAAAGTTACAATCCCCTAAAATCGACCTTTTTGCTTGGAAAAAAGCCATTTTTCCCAGCTCGTGTCCCAAAATATATCCCACAAGTATTTACAGCGGAAGGTCAATAATAGACACAAAAAAGGTCTGGTTACCCCAGCCTCAGATTGCATTCTTCTTTCTCAACTTCAACAGCGCTTAATTGATTGCCTTATCAAGTCCATTTTGCTCAACATATAAGAACCATTATGTTAAATAGACCGAAAAATTAGGCAAAAAAAACCTTGTCGCTGCAATTTTCCCTGTGGTGGTGCAGCGTGATGGAAGCATCGCTGAATGTGTCGCCCTTTCGATATTCGCTACAAATCCTGTGAAATAATTAGGGTACTAATCATCCTGCTTAACATATGACCAATAGGACAGAGGATTTTTCTATTCCCTTCAGTTTTTTCAATAACAAATTTGTCCTTTTTCAAAACTTTGGATTATTTCTTAAGCGGTGTATTATGAGCAAATAACCATAGTAAATCCAGGGACAGATGATGAAAATGGTACTGCCAGTTAATGGCTATAGTTCGGCA
>NZ_JADBRA010000031.1:0-43092 GCF_014896205.1 Enterobacter cloacae complex sp. I2 | reverse complement strand
CAGAAGTGAAACGCCGTAGCGCCGATGGTAGTGTGGGGTCTCCCCATGTGAGAGTAGGGAACTGCCAGGCATCAAATTAAGTAGTAAGCCGGTGCATTAATCCGGTGGTTACAGAAGTATTCGGTGGAGCGGTAGTTCAGTCGGTTAGAATACCTGCCTGTCACGCAGGGGGTCGCGGGTTCGAGTCCCGTCCGTTCCGCCACTTATTAAAAGCCCTGAGCTAACGCTCAGGGCTTTTTTCTTATCTGTCGTTTAACTATTGCGAAATTAGCAAAAATCCTCTGCGTTTTACGATCTTTTTCGACATAACAACCACAGCGATAATCCTCCTCAGTTTACGAACATAACGATTGAGGAATCATATGACTATCCCTGCACTGGGTCTCGGCACTTTTCGCCTGAAGGACGACGTTGTTATCGCATCTGTTAAAACCGCTCTGGAACTGGGCTATCGCGCCGTTGATACGGCGCAGATTTATGACAACGAAGCTGCCGTAGGCCTGGCCATCGAAGAGAGCGGCGTACCGCGCCACGAGCTTTTCATCACCACCAAAATCTGGATTGAGAACCTCAGCAAAGACAAGCTGATCCCAAGCCTGAAGGAAAGTCTGAAAAAGCTGCGTACTGATTATGTTGATCTGACGTTGATCCACTGGCCATCACCTGGCGATGCCGTCTCCGTAGAAGAGTTTATGCAGGCGCTGCTGGAAGCAAAAGAGCAGGGCTTAACGCGTGAAATTGGTATCTCGAATTTCACTATCCCATTGATGGAAAAAGCCATTGCCGCAGTGGGTAAAGAGAATATTGCTACTAACCAGATTGAACTCTCTCCCTACCTGCAAAACCGCAACGTAGTGGACTGGGCGAAACAGCATGGTATTCATATCACCTCGTACATGACGCTGGCTTATGGTAAGGCCCTGAAAGATGAAGTCATAGCGCGCATCGCTGAAAAACACAATGCGACAGCTGCACAGGTGATCCTGGCATGGGCGATGGGTGAAGGTTATGCTGTGATCCCGTCTTCAACCAAACGTGAAAACCTGGCAAGTAACCTGTTAGCGTGGGATCTCCAGCTTGATGATGAAGATAAAAAAGCGATCGCAGCACTGGAATGCAACGATCGTCTGGTCAGCCCGGAAGGGTTAGCACCAGACTGGGATTAATAAAACCCTCCCTCTGTGCCCTTAACCCTCACACAGCTCCTCCGGGAGCTGTTTTTATATGCTCACTCAGGAAGTCGATAAATGCGCGTATGCGCGTACTTACCGCTCGGTCACTGTAATACACCGCGCTAAAAGGCATCTCTACAGGCAAGCGTTTATCAGCCATCAGCTCAACTAGCTGGCCAGCTGCAATTTCCTTATCAATCATATAGTCGGATAAGCAGGCGATCCCATTCCCTTGCAGACACAGCTGCTTCAGCGTTTCCCCGCTGTTAGAAGAGATGCCGCAGGTAATTTCATGAAGCTGCCCGTCATGGCAGGCGACAGGCCAGGTATTCAGGCTTACAGGCTCCGTAAAACCCAGACAGAGATGCTGCTTCAGCTCTTCAACCGTCTCCGGTCTGCCATGCTCGGCAATATATTGCGGTGACGCGATAATTTTGCGGTAGCTGGCGAACAGGGGGCGCGCGCGTAAGCTTGAGTCCGTCAGAGTGCCCGCGCGGATCGCCACGTCAACTTTACGCTCAATCAGGTTAATGAATGTCTCAGAAGAGACCAGCGACAGGGTCATCTCCGGGTAACGCTCCCGGAAGGGCTTGATTAACGGCATCAGGAAATGCAGTACGACCGGCGTCGCCGCATCTATGCGCAGCAGCCCACGCGGCGTGCTGCGTGATTCTATGATTTCCGTTTCTGCCGCCGCCATCTCCTGCAAAACGGACTGCACGCGTCGAAAATAACGCTCACCTTCTTCCGTCAGGCTGAGCTGGCGCGTTGTTCTGTTAAGCAGGCTTACCCCGAGCTTCATTTCCAGCTTTTTCACCGAGCGGCTGATGGCTGAGTTCGCCTGCCCGAGCTGTTCGGCGGCGCGGCTAAAGCTCCCGCTTTCGACCACGGCGACAAAGATAGTCAGTTCTTCCGATGTTGCCTTCATTATTGCACCACCTGCAAAATTCTATTGAGATTCTAACCATTTTTGTTATTTAAACACTGGCGCATACTGCCTGTCATCTTAATCCTGTAGAGACGGAGTATTTTATGCCACTGGCGCTTCTTGCCCTGACGATCAGTGCCTTTGCAATTGGCACGACCGAATTTGTTATTGTAGGACTGGTCCCTACCATTGCTCATCAACTTGCCATTTCGCTGCCCTCTGCCGGGCTGCTGGTATCTATTTATGCGTTAGGTGTCGCTGTTGGGGCGCCTGTGCTGACGGCGCTGACCGGCCGATTCCCGCGTAAACAACTGTTAGTCGCCCTGATGGTGCTCTTTACCGCCGGCAATATTCTGGCCTGGCAGGCACCGGATTACGCCACGCTGGTCATTGCTCGCCTGCTGACAGGCCTCGCGCACGGAGTCTTCTTCTCTATCGGTTCCACGATTGCAACCAGCCTGGTGCCAAAAGAGAAAGCGGCGTCAGCCATTGCGATTATGTTTGGTGGCTTAACCGTCGCGCTGGTTACTGGCGTGCCGTTAGGCACGTTTATCGGACAACATTTTGGCTGGCGTGAAACCTTCCTCGCGGTATCGCTGTTGGGCGTCATTGCTCTGGTGGCCAGCCTGCTGTTGGTCCCGTCGAATATCCCGGGGCGCGCGAGTGCCAGCCTGAGCGATCAGGTTAAGGTTCTAACACACCCGCGCCTGCTGCTTATCTATGCCGTAACGGCGCTGGGCTATGGTGGCGTGTTCACTGCGTTCACCTTCCTTGCACCGATGATGCAGGAGCTGGCTGGTTTCTCCCCGGGGGCAGTGAGCTGGATTTTACTGGGCTACGGTATCTCCGTCGCAATCGGCAATATCTGGGGCGGCAAGCTTGCGGATAAGCATGGTGCGGTACCGGCGCTGAAGTTCATCTTCGCCGCACTGGTTGTTCTGCTGATGATTTTCCAGTTCACCGCATCGATGCAATACGCCGCGCTGGTAACGGTATTGGTTATGGGGGTATTCGCGTTTGGTAACGTACCGGGATTGCAGGTCTATGTTGTGCAGAAAGCTGAACGCTATACCCCCAATGCGGTGGATATCGCATCCGGCCTGAATATCGCCGCATTCAATGTCGGTATCGCACTCGGCTCGGTTATCGGTGGGCAGACGGTTGAACACGTTGGATTAACCCAGACGCCGTGGATTGGCGCAGTGATTGTGCTTGTCGCTTTCTTCCTGATTGCTCTGAGTGGACGGCTTGATAAACCTGCTCGCGTCGCGCTGGGATGAGTATCAGTAAGTGCTTGCTTACAAAACTGGAAAGCGGTTTCTCAGTAATTGCGTTGAAAGTGTGACCTAAAATCCCTATAACATTAGAACCAGTCCGTTTTCCGGGCTGGTTCATGTTACAGAGGCCGTTTCCAAAAGTGCGAAAAAATACCTATGCCATGCGTTATGTTGCCGGAATGCCTGCGGAGAGGATCTTGCCTCCGGGGTCGTTTGCGAGCCTCAGCCAGGCATTACCTGCGGGCACTCCCTTAAGCAGTGACGATAAAATTCGCGTGCTGGTGTGGAACATCTTCAAGCAACAGCGCGCGGAGTGGTTATCCGTACTTCAAAATTTCGGCAAAGATGCGCATCTGGTTCTCTTACAGGAGGCGCAAACCACGCCTGAGCTGGTAAGGTTTGCAACAACAAACTATCTTGCAGCCGATCAGGTGCCTGCCTTTGTTCTGCCACAGCATCCATCTGGGGTGATGACCCTTTCAGCCGCACATCCGGTCTATTGCTGCCCGCTGCGTGAACGTGAACCGATCCTGCGTCTGGCAAAATCGGCGCTGGTCACGGTCTATCCGTTGCCTGATACCCGTCTGCTGATGGTGGTAAACATTCATGCGGTAAACTTCAGCCTGGGCGTTGATGTGTATAGTAAGCAGTTACTTCCCATTGGCGATCAGATTGCTCATCACAGCGGGCCAATCATTATGGCCGGCGACTTCAATGCCTGGAGCCGTCCGCGCATGAACGCGTTGTACCGCTTTGCGCGTGAAATGTCGCTGCGTGAAGTGCGTTTTGGCGATGACCAGCGCAAGAAAGCGTTTGGCCGTCCTCTCGATTTCGTTTTCTATCGTGGTTTAAGCGTGCACGACGCCTCCGTACTGGTGACGCGCGCCTCCGATCATAATCCTCTACTCGTTGAATTCAGTCCCGGCAAACCTGATAAATAATGGTGCGTCAGGTCTGCCGTGGGGCAGGCCTGTGCGGGTGCTGCCCTTTATTATTTAACCCATAAAAGGACAGCAACATGACAACAACACACTCCCATCATGACAACGTCGAAAAACAGTTTGGTTCTCAGGCAAGTGCCTATCTGAGCAGCGCCGTGCACGCTTCTGGCCGCGATCTGGTGCATCTTGGCGAACGGCTCGCCGCCTTTCCTGATGCGCACGTGCTGGACTTAGGCTGCGGGGCCGGGCACGCCAGTTTTACCGCCGCACAGCATGTCGGCCAGGTAACGGCGTATGATTTATCGAGCCAGATGTTGGACGTGGTTACTGAGGCGGCGAAAGCAAAAGGGCTGAATAACGTCACGACACGCCAGGGCTACGCTGAATCTTTACCCTTTGAGGATGCGTCGTTTGAGGTTGTGATTAGCCGTTACTCTGCACACCACTGGCATGATGTGGGTCAGGCATTACGGGAAGTGAAACGCGTGCTCAAACCGGGCGGGATCTTCATCATCATGGACGTGATGTCTCCCGGACATCCGGTGCGGAATATCTGGCTTCAGACGGTTGAAGCGCTGCGTGATACCTCGCACGTGCAAAACTACTCCAGTGGAGAGTGGCTTACGTTTATCACCGAAGCCGGCCTGATTTCACGCTCGTTGATAACCGACCGTTTGCCGCTGGAGTTTACGTCATGGATTGCGCGGATGCGCACACCGGAGGCATTAACGCAGGCGATCCGATTGTATCAGGAGAGCGCCTCTGCTGACGTGAAGGCGTACTTTGAACTGCATGAGGATGGTTCATTTACCAGCGACACCATCATGGCCGAAGCGCATAAAGCGGGATAAACAAAAAAGGCACCGAGGGGAATCGGTGCCTTTTTACCAAGCGATCGTACTATCAGGAATCTGGCGTAGCGCTGTTTTTCACAAACAGCGTCAGCTGGTCGCCAGGTTGCAGGTTGGCCGTATCGTTGTTCCAGCGCATCACATCTTTGATGTTTACGCCGTGACGCTTAGCGATACTGGACAGCGAGTCGCCTTTACGCACGCGATAGGTAATGCTATCGCTGTTTTTAGCGAGACGCTGTGCGCTGTTACCTGCACCTACGGTCAGCGTTTGACCCACTTTCAGACCCGACCCGCGCAGATTATTCCACTGCTGGAGATCTTTCGTATTCACGCCAAGACGTGATGCAATACCTGAAAGCGTATCACCTGAACGCACCTTATAGCTGCGGCTGCTTACTGGCGACGTATCAGCGATCAGCGTGGACTGAACGGCTGCAATTTCACCCGAAGCTAAAGACTCACGTAACTGTTCTGCGTGTTTCTGCGGAACCATCACATAGCGCGGGCCACTTGCACCCAGCGTAGAGCCTTTAACACCTGCATTAAAGGTTTTCAATTTACTTACCGACATACCCGTCATATCGGCAACCTGTTGAATATCAACCGGGCTGCTGAGGCGGACACGCGCCAGTGCACGACTTTCGTCTGGTGTTGGCAGTTGTACACCGTAACGTTTGCTGTTCTTGAGAATATCGCTCAGGGCCAGCATTTTCGGTACGTAAATCTTTGTTTCCTGTGGCAGTGAGAGCGACCAGAAGTCTGTGGATTTACCACGCGCTTTATTCGCTTTCATTGCCTTCAGTACACGACCTTCACCACTGTTATACGCTGCGACAGTCAATAACCAGTCGCCATCAAACATCTTATTCAGACGTTGCATCATGTCGAGAGCGGCTGTCGTTGAAGCGACAACATCACGACGCGCATCGTAGTTGCGGGTCTGCTTTAAACCATAATTTCGCCCTGTGCTCGGAATGATCTGCCAAATGCCTGCGGCATTGGCGCCAGACGTCGCGTGCGGGTCAAAAGCGCTCTCCACTATGGGTAGTAGTACCAGTTCCATAGGCATGTTACGTTTTTTAACTTGCCCGGCTATCCAGTACATATACGGCTCTGCCCGTAATGTTACATCGTGGAGATAGCTCTTATTTCTTAAATACTTCTGCTTCTGTTCGCGAATCCGGGTGTTCTCCGGAATTCCCATCTTTAGCTCGTCGCCAATAGAGGCCCACAAGTCTTGTTCCTGCGCGAAGGATGTCCCATCGTCCAACCATCGCGCCTGACTCGTAAACTTCCCTGCTTCCCCTTGACCAGCCGCAGAAAGGCTCTGTGCGTGCTGCTGTACGTTGCCGCCGTTCTGTGACTGGCAACCAACAAGCAGGACAGAGGCGAGTAATATCGCTTTTGCCTTCATGTGTGTGTCAATAGTTGCTTAAAAGACGAGCGATGATAACGGCGAAATTTTGAAAAGGCAACCCGCATTTATCTGAAGTTATCTTTCTTTGACCTTAACCATGCAAAACGCGCTTCTGGTTGTTGCAAATTTGTTTCTTGGTTAATTTTATTAATTAAATCAACGTCATTCGTTCTTAAAAATAAATTTATTTGGCGCTCATTTTTCAGAATTACGGGGAGTGTTTTTTGATTTTTTGCACGTAACTCCTTCACTTTCTGGTAATAATCCTGAATCGCCCGATCCTCGGGTAAGATGCTCGCAGCAAACTTCATATTTCCTAATGTATACTCGTGGGCACAGCAAATTACGGTGTCGGCAGGCAATGCATTAATTTTTTGTAAAGATTGATACATTTGTTCTGGCGTGCCTTCAAAAAGCCTTCCGCACCCCCCTGAAAACAGCGTGTCGCCGCAAAACAGATAAGGTTTACTGTAGAAACAGAGATGTCCAGAAGTGTGACCCGGTGTAGCAAATACGGAAAACTCCCACCCAAGAATCTGGACACTTTCGCCCTCGCTAACGACTTGCGTTGTGCCCTTGTTTTGTGTCTCAGCCGGCCCATACACGGCAAGACCAGGATATTGCGCAAGCAGATCGGGAACGCCGCCCACGTGGTCATTGTGATGGTGGGTGAGGAGAATCGCCTCCGGCTGCCAGCCGTTTTCATTTATTGCGTCCAGGATCGGAGTGGATTCGCCGGGATCGACAATGATGCATCTGCGATCGTCGTCGACTAAAACCCAGATGTAATTGTCCTGAAAGGCGGAAATACTGATAAGATTCATGCATTACCTCTTATAGCGTGGCGGGTGTTTTGATGAAACCGGCAAGGATACCTCAGACTGTCGCACCACCGGATCGTTGGGCAGAGTTGCCCTGGGGTGAATATTATCGCGAAGCTTTAGAACTTCAGCTTAAACCCTGGCTCGCGAAAATGTATGGTTTTCACCTGCTTAAGATTGGCAATCTCAGCGCAGAAATCAATACCGAAAGCTGCGCTATCTCGCATCAGGTTAACGTATCGCTTAAGGGTTCCCCGGTTCAGGTGAAAGCAGATCCGTTGCATTTGCCGTTTGCGGAAAAATCCATCGATGCCTGTCTGCTCGCCCATGCGCTGCCCTGGTGTAGCGATCCCCATCGTCTGCTGCGGGAAGCCGACCGCGTGATGATTGACGACGGCTGGCTGATCCTGAGCGGTTTTAATCCGCTGAGTCTGATGGGGCTACGCAAGCTAACACCCGTACTTCGCCGCACGCCGCCGTATAACAGCCGGATGTTTACTATGATGCGCCAGCTGGACTGGCTTTCACTGCTGAATTTTGAAGTGCTGAGCTACGGCGGTTTTCAAGTCATTCCCTGGACGCGAAAAGGCGGTGTTTTACTCAGCACCCATTTACCCGCGCTGGGCTGCATGCAGTATATTGTCGCGCGTAAGAGGACGATCCCCCTTACGCTCAACCCGATGAAGCAAAGCAAATCAAAAACGCGGATCCGCCAGACCGTGGGTGCCACGCGGCAGTACAAAAAACCGTGATCAGGATTCAGGCTGATAACCTGCGTCCTCATGGGTCGGGTTGGATGCCGCCGCGCGAGCCAGCTCGTCACAGCGTTCGTTTTCAGGGTGCCCGGCGTGGCCCTTTACCCATTCCCATTTGATTTCGTGCTGACCGAGGGCGGCATCAAGACGCTTCCAGAGGTCGACATTCTTGACTGGCTTTTTCTCTGCCGTTTTCCAGCCGCGTTTTTTCCAGTTGTGGATCCACTGGGTGATGCCCTGGCGGACATACTGGCTGTCAGTACTCAGCACCACGTCACAATGTTCTTTTAACGCTTCCAGCGCCACGATGGCCGCCATCAGCTCCATGCGGTTGTTGGTGGTGAGAAAATAGCCTTCACTAAAGGTTTTTTCATGCTCACGATAACGCATAATGGCGCCATAACCGCCGGGCCCTGGGTTACCGAGACAAGATCCATCGGTGAAAATTTCTACCTGTTTACGCATCTCTGGTAGACTTCCTGTATTTGAAACGTTCAGTAAAACGATAAGTCTGACATAAATGACCGCTATGAGCACTGCAATTACTCGCCAGATTGTTCTTGATACCGAAACCACCGGTATGAACCAGATTGGCGCCCACTACGAAGGGCATAAAATCATTGAGATTGGTGCCGTTGAAGTAGTGAACCGTCGTCTTACGGGCAACAACTTCCACGTTTACCTCAAACCCGATCGGCTGGTGGATCCGGAAGCGTTCGGCGTTCACGGGATTGCCGATGAGTTTTTGCTGGATAAGCCCACCTTCGCCGATGTCGCGGATGAATTTCTCGACTACATCAGAGGTGCGGAACTTGTCATTCATAACGCATCGTTCGATATCGGCTTTATGGACTATGAGTTCAGCAAGCTCAACCGCGATATTCCAAAGACCAATACGTTCTGTAAAGTTACGGATAGCCTGGCGCTGGCAAGGAAGATGTTTCCCGGCAAGCGTAACAGCCTTGATGCCCTGTGCTCTCGCTATGAGATAGACAACACCAAGCGAACCCTGCACGGCGCATTGCTCGATGCCCAGATCCTGGCCGATGTTTACCTGACCATGACCGGCGGGCAAACATCGATAAAATTCAGTATGGAAAATGAATCCCAGCAGACGCGGGACGAAGGCGGTATTCAGCGGGTCGTGCGCCAGGCGAATCGCCTGCGGGTTGTTTTAGCCAGTGATGAAGAGCTGATGAACCACGAATCTCGCCTCGATTTAGTTCAGAAGAAGGGCGGAAGCTGTCTGTGGCGTGGGTGAAAAAAGGCGGAAACGTTTGTTAAATCACCGTTTGGGTGATTTTTGCAGCAAACGATTCAAAACCTGAGAAAAAGCGTTGACGAGTTACGAGGCAGACCGTAATATTCGCCTCGTTCCCCAAACGGGAACAGTGGAGCGGTAGTTCAGTCGGTTAGAATACCTGCCTGTCACGCAGGGGGTCGCGGGTTCGAGTCCCGTCCGTTCCGCCACTATTTAGAAAGCCTGAATCAGAAATGATTCAGGCTTTCGTCGTTTTATACTCCCTACACTCGCTTATCTCTCTTCTTATTTTTGTTAACAAAAAGTTAATATATTCAGTGCAATTTATTAACATCTGCACGGTTTTAGTGCGTTATTTGCACTGCCTTTGTGCATTGTTTGCCCATCCCCTCTCCGAATCTCACTTAGTTATGTAATAATTATGTAAAAATAATTCATAAGAAATCATTCGGTTACCGATCATTTTTCAGAAAACTTCTGAACCAATACGTTATTGGTTCGCTTATTGCTTAATCATTAGCACGATAAGTAGTGCGTCATATCAATAACTTATCGTTGGTAAATATAAAGTTGTGATGAAAGCGAGCGAACCAATATGGAAAAGCCTTCACGGTTTTTAGCAAATTCCAGCACCGCGCTTGAGCAGTTGCGCGGGCTTATCAACCAGCACGAGTCAACACCAGGCATTCCGCTGCCCACTGAACGTGAGCTGTCGGACACGCTCGGCGTAGGGCGACGTGAAGTGCGTCGCGCGCTGGATGTGCTGGAAGAGGAAGGGCGTATCTGGCGCAAGCAGGGCAAGGGCACCTTCATTGGTCCGGCTGCCCCTGTTGAGCCGTTGGCGCTTCAGGGATTGGTTCAGCAAACCAACCTGCTGGAAGTCATGGAAGCTCGTCTACAGCTTGAACCCGGCTTAGCCCGACTTGCGGCACTGCGTGCCACCAGGGAAAACCTCGCGCTCATGCAGCGCATGCTGGAACGCATTGATAAGGTCAGTCCGGATGACCGCGATCTCAACGAACTGTGGGATAGCGCCTTTCACCGCGCCATTGCGGAAGCAGCAGGCAACCGCCTGATGCTAGGGCTTTTCGATGCGATAGATGCCGTCCGCCGGGAGCCCGGCTGGCAGCATTTGCGCGAGCTTGCCCGCACCCCTGAACGTGTCGATAGCTACAACGACCACCATCACAACATCATGTCAGCGATTATTCATCGCCAGCCTAATGAAGCAGCCGCCGCCATGCGCGAACACCTGCTCAGCCTGCAAACCGCCCTGATTCAGGCTATCCACCTTGAGGACGATTCCACGCTATGACGACGATACCCTTTAAGGACTCCACGCCCGTACTGCGGCTGCAAAACCTCAACGTTAAATTCGCGGGCTCGCCGGTAAGCGTGCTCGAAGACATCTCCCTGACGGTCAGGGCGGGAGAGACGCTGGCGCTGGTGGGCGAGTCCGGCTGCGGTAAAAGCATCACTTCCCTGGCGCTGATGGGGTTATTGCCTGCCAGCGCCCGGATCGTCAGCGGGGAGATGCATTTCCGCCGCCACGATCTGCGCAAGCTCTCGCCGCGTGAGTATGCCGATCTGCGCGGCAGCGAGCTGGCGATGATATTCCAGGAGCCCATGACCTCGCTCAACCCGGCCTTCACGCTTGGCGATCAGCTCAGTGAAGCGGTGATGCGCCATCAAACGATCTCCCGGGCTGAGGCGATGACGGTTGCGCTACAGATCCTGGAGAAGGTGCAGATCCCGGCCGCAGAGATGCGCCTCAAGGCTTACCCGCATCAGCTTTCCGGCGGTATGCGCCAGCGCGTGATGATTGCGATGGCCCTGATAAACCACCCCAAATTACTGATTGCTGACGAACCCACTACCGCCCTGGACGTGACCATTCAGGCGCAAATTCTCGCCCTGCTCAATACCTTAAAAGAAGAAACCGGCACGGCGGTGCTGATGATCACTCACGATTTAGGCGTGGTGGCCGAAGTCGCGCAGCAGGTGGCGGTAATGTACGCCGGACAGGTAGTGGAGCAGGGGAGCGTCGAGGCGATATTTGCCGACCCGCAGCATCCGTACACAATTGGCTTGATGGGCTCGATCCCCTCCCTTGGCGCACGCAAGGGCCAGCTTTCCACCATTCCCGGGTCGGTCCCGCTGCCGGAATCCATGCCTCAAGGCTGCCGCTTTGCCACCCGATGTCCCTTCGCGCAGACGCGCTGTCATGCTGATAAACCACCGCTCACTCCGCTCGGCGCGGGCCATCAGGTTGCCTGCTTCCGCGTGCCGCTGGAACAACACATTGCCCTGGGAGAAATTGCATGACCACGCCCATTCTTGAAGCCCGCGATCTGAGCAAGCTTTTCCCCGGCCCGAAAAAACTGTTTACGCCGGCCCGCTTTGTTACAGCTGTTGACCGCGTTTCGCTGTCGGTGATGCCAGGCGAAACGCTGGCCATTGTCGGCGAATCCGGTTCCGGAAAATCCACCCTCGGTCGTCTGCTGCTGCGCCTGCTGAGTGCCAGCGAAGGGCGCGTATTTTATCAGGGTGAGGAGATCACCCATGCTTCAGGTGCTCGTCTGAACCAGCTTCGGCGTGAGCTACAGATCATCTTTCAGGATCCCTTCGCCTCGCTGAACCCGCGCATGACGGTAGAGCAGATTGTTGGTGAGCCGCTGTGGCTGCATCAGAACATGAAAAAAGCGGATCGCCAGTACCGCGTTGCCGAGCTGCTCAGGACGGTCGGCTTGCCCGCGGCCTGGGCCGGGCGTTATCCGCACGAATTTTCCGGCGGGCAGCGCCAGCGTATCGGCATTGCGCGCGCGCTGGCGTCGGGCCCAACGCTGCTGCTGGGCGATGAACCGGTCTCTGCGCTGGACGTTTCCGTTCAGGCACAGGTGGTGAATTTACTGGAAAGCCTGAAGCACCAGCTGGGGCTAACGATGGTGATCGTCGCCCACGGGCTGGCGGTTATCCGTCATATGAGCGACCGCGTGGCGGTGATGTATCTTGGGCAAATCGTCGAGCTGGCCACCGTCGACGACATCTTCGACGCGCCGCTGCATCCCTATACTCAGGCGTTAATTGCCTCAGCACCGCAGATGCAGCCAGGCGTAGCGCGGGATGCGCCGCTGTTGCAGGGTGATTTACCGAACCCGGCTAATCCGCCCTCCGGCTGCCGTTTCCACACCCGTTGCCCCTACGTTACCGATGAATGCCGCCAGGTCGAGCCGATTAATCAGGTCATCGACGGCGGGCGTCAGGTCGCCTGCCACCGCTGGCAGGAGATTAACCGCGATCGCAGCGTTATCCAGATCGCACCGCCATCCGCCGCATTTTTGCGCCGCCGCGCGCTGTTTGAACACGCGGCCACTCACTCCTCCCTTCCTTCAAGGAACTCATGATAATGACAATGCGTAATTCTCTTTTGACCGTACTGGGAAGTGTTATGTTGCTTGGCGCGGCGCTGCCCGCCCATTCTGAAAGCGTGCTGCGAATCGGCCTGGGCGCAGACCCGGACATGCTGGACCCGCATCTGGCGCGTACCTATTATGGCCGCTTCGTGTTTGCCTCCCTGTGTGACCGGCTGGTGGACGTGGACGAACATCTCAAGGTGGTGCCGGGACTGGCAAAATCCTGGGCGTGGAGCAATGACGGTAAAACGCTGACCCTGGATCTCCGTGATGGCGTGACCTTCCACGACGGTGAAAAATTTGATGCCGCCGCCGCGAAATACAACCTCGACCGTGCCCTGACGTTAAAAGGTTCTCTGCGTAAAAGTGAACTCTCTTCCGTTGAGTCAGTGGAGGTCACCGGCCCGATGCAGATAGCCCTGCACCTGAAAACGCCGGATGCCGCACTTCTGATGCAGCTCACCGATCGCGCAGGCGCAATGATGGCGCCGGAAGCCGCGAAAAAAGCCGAATTTGCCGCGCATCCAGTCTGTTCCGGCCCGTATAAGTTCGACAGCCGCGTGTCGCAGGACCGCATTGTGCTGACCCGCTTCGACAACTACTGGAACAAAGACGCCTACCACTTTGACAAAATTATCTATCTGCCGATCCCGGATGCTTCCGTGCGCCTGGCGAACCTGCGCGCGGGCGATCTCGATCTGACCGAAGGCATTGCCGCCAGCGACGTCAAAACCGTCGAGGCCGACAGCAAACTGGCGCTGGCGAAGGTAACGGGCCTCGGATACCAGGGCATCACTTTCAACATTAACAATGGCAAAGTCCCGGCGAACGATCCCTTCAAAGATGCCCGCGTGCGTGAAGCATTTTCCCAGGCCATCGATCGCGATGCTTTAAACCAGGTGGTGTTCGAGGGACTTTACACTCCGGCAAACCAGGCGTTTTCGCCGGTAAGCCCGTATCACGTCAATCTTCCGGTTCCCCCGCGTGACGTCGACAAAGCCAAAGCGCTGCTGAAAGCCGCAGGTGTCACCGCGCCGCTGACCGTCAATCTGCTGGTGCCGAA
The DNA here is from genome assembly GCF_014896205.1 of Enterobacter cloacae complex sp. I2. Classification (NCBI taxonomy): domain Bacteria; kingdom Pseudomonadati; phylum Pseudomonadota; class Gammaproteobacteria; order Enterobacterales; family Enterobacteriaceae; genus Enterobacter; species Enterobacter cloacae complex sp. I2. Next base: position 29,190 of record NZ_JADBRA010000031.1, on the reverse strand, counting down.
CAACCCAACCTCGCAGCAGGTGGGCCAGGTATTGCAGGCGATGGTGGCAGAGGCGGGCTTTAACCTGAACCTGCAAATGACCGAGTTCGCCACGCTGCTGGATCGCCAGCAGAGCGGTGACTACCAGTTGAGCTTCTCCGGCTGGTCGGGTCGCCCGGATCCAGATGGCAGCATCTACGGCTTTATCAACAGCAAAGGCACCCTCAACGATGGCCGCTACAGCAATGCTCAGGTGGATGAATGGCTAACGCAGGCGCGCCAGAGTACCGATCAGGCCGCCCGCCAGCCGCTCTATGACAAGGTGGTGAAGCAGCTGCAAACCGACATGCCGATTGCCTACCTCTACTTCGAACCGCGCATTTTTGGCCTGAACAAGCGCGTGCAGGGCTTCAAAGCGTACCCGGACGGCATTGTGCGTCTGGCTGGCTTAACGCTGGCGAAATAAACCTCCTGAGGAGAACCCATGCTGGAACTGATTTGCAAACGTCTGCTGCTGGCTATTCCCACTCTGCTGCTGGTGAGCATGATGGTGTTCGGCCTGCAAAAGCTGCTGCCCGGCGACCCGCTGATCGCCATGGCCGGGGAGGAGCGCGATCCGGCGGTGATCGCCCAGCTGCGTGCTGAGCTGAATCTGGACGCGCCGATCCCCGTGCAGTATTTCAACTGGCTGACGCGCGCGCTGCAAGGCGATCTGGGTGTCTCCTTACGCACTCATGAGCCGGTCACGCAGCTGATTGCCAGCAAGCTGCCGGTCACGCTGGAGCTGTCGCTGCTGGCGATGATTATCGCGCTGGTGTTTGGTATCAGCATGGGGATCCTCGCGGCGGTGAACAAAAACAGCTGGGTCGATCACGGGGCGAATTTTGTGGCGATCTCGGGGATCTCAATACCGCACTTCTGGCTGGGGATCCTGCTGATTCTGGTCTTTTCAGTAAACCTGCAATGGCTGCCTGCGTCCGGTTATGTGCCGTTCAGTGAAGATCCGATCCAGAACCTGCGGACATTGCTGCTGCCCGCGTCCGTGCTCGGGACCGGCCTGGCGGCAACGCTGATGCGCCATACCCGTGCGTCGATGATTGCGGTGCTGAAAGCGGATTACATCCGCACCGCGCGCGCTAAGGGGTTGCTGCCGAAAGCGGTGGTCCTGAAGCACGCCTTTCGCAACGCGCTGGTGCCGGTGATCACCCTCACCACGCTGCTGTTCGGCGAGCTGCTGGGCGGGGCGGTGCTGACCGAGCAGGTCTTCACCATTCCGGGCTTCGGCAAAATGATCGTCGACTCGGTGTTCAACCGCGATTACGCGGTGGTGCAGGGCGTAGTGCTGATCGTGGCGATCGGTTTCCTGATGCTCAACCTGCTGGCTGACGTGCTCTACGTCCTTATCAACCCGAAAATGCGAGGTTAATCATGGCGGAACTGACGACGCAAACCGTAGCGCCCGCGCTGCCGCGCGCGCAAAACCGGGTGCTGAAAAAATTCCTCGCCAATAAAAGTGCGGTGATTGGCGCGATTGTGGTGGGCTTTTTTGTGCTGGTGGCGCTGCTGGCACCGTGGATCGCGCCGTTTGACCCGGTAAAGGCTAACTTCCTCGCGGTGCGCAAAGCGCCCTCGGCGATTTACTGGTTCGGCACCGACGAGCTGGGGCGCGATATCGTGTCCCGCATTATCTGGGGGGCGAGAACCTCGCTGATGGCAGGCTGTATGTCGGTGGCGATCGCGGTTGTCATCGGCGTGCCGCTGGGGCTGGTGGCGGGGTATTTCCAGAAGATGTGGGACGGGGTGATCTTCCGCTTTATCGAGGCACTGCTGGCCTGTCCATTCCTGATCATGGCGATCGCGCTGGGGGCATTTTTAGGCCCAAGCCTGACGAATGCCATGATCGCCATTGGACTCTCGGCGATGCCGATCTTCGCCCGCCTGACGCGCGGGCAGGTGATCGCCATTCGCAACGAAGAGTATATCGACGGCGCGCGGGCGATTGGCCTGCCGGACCGCTGGATCATTATCAAATACGTTCTGCCTAACGTGATGTCACCGATTCTGGTACAGGCCACGCTGGCCATTGCCTCGGCGATTATCGCCGAAGCCAGCCTCTCGTTTTTAGGGTTAGGGCAACAGCCGCCGAACCCATCCTGGGGCTCCATGCTCAACACCGCCAAAGGGTTTCTGGAGCAGGCGCCGTGGATGTCCGTTTTCCCCGGCGTGGCGATTTTCCTTGCCGTTCAGGGCTTTAATTTACTCGGCGACGGGCTGCGCGATGCGCTCGATCCGCGCCACGACTAAGGAGTCATGATGACCAAAGCGCTCGATTTTACAACCGGTTACGATTCACGACGCCCGCCGATGATGGGCCACAACGCCGTTGCCACCTCGCAGCCGCTGGCGGCACAGGCGGGAATGAAGATGCTACAGCTGGGCGGAAACGCCGTTGATGCGGCGGTTGCCACCGCCATGGCGCTGACCGTTGTCGAGCCGACCGGCAACGGCATCGGCAGCGATGCTTTTGCCATTGTCTGGGACGGTGAAAAACTTCACGGTCTGAATGCGTCCGGTCGTTCGCCGGCCAGCTGGCATGCGGATCTGTTTGTCGGAAAAACCGCTGTACCGGAAATCGGCTGGGACGCGGTAACCGTACCGGGGGCGGTGTCGGGCTGGGTAGCGCTGGCTGAACGTTTTGGCACATTGCCGCTCACCACCCTGGCGCAGCCGGCCATTGAGTATGCGCGTAACGGTTTTCCCGTCTCTCCGCTCATCGGGCACCTGTGGCAGCGCGGTTACAACAAGCTGAAAGATCAGCCGGGCTTTAGCGCCTGCTTCGCGCCGGAAGGCCGCGCGCCGCGCGTGGGCGAGATCTTCCGTAACCCCGCGCAGGCGAACACGCTGGAGCTGATCGCCAAAACCAACGGCGACGCGTTTTACCGTGGCGAACTGGCGCAGAAAATTGCCGCCTTTGCCAAAGCACACGGTGCACACCTGACGGCTGAAGATCTGGCAAACCATCGCGTGGACTGGGTAGAACTGCTGTCGCGCGACTTCGCGGGCGGGTCGGTGCAGGAGTTGCCGCCAAACGGTCAGGGGATCGCCACCCTGATTGCGCTCGGCATTCTGGAGCAGTGCGGCATCGAGAAACATCACCCGGACTCCGTGCAGGGGCTGCACCTCTCCATTGAGGCAATGAAGCTGGCGCTGGCGGATCTCGATCGCTACGTTGCGGATGAAGAGCATATGGAGTTCGCGGCCAAAGTGCTGCTGAGCGACCATTATCTGAAGTCGCGCGCCGCGCTTATCGACCACGATAAAGCCTCTGATTTTGTGTACGGATCGCCGACGCAGAGCGGCACGGTCTACATCAGCACCGCGGACGCCAGCGGGATGATGGTTTCGTTTATTCAGTCCAACTTTATGGGCTTCGGTTCAGGCATTGTGGTGCCGGATACCGGAATCAGCCTGCAAAACCGCGGCTGCGGCTTTGTGCTCGATCCCAAACACCCGAACGCGCTGGCGGGCAGCAAGCGTCCTTTCCACACCATCATCCCGGGTTTTGCGATGGACGGTAACGGCAAGCCGCTGATGTCCTTCGGCGTGATGGGTGGCCCGATGCAGGCGCAGGGGCACATGCAGATGGCGTTGCGCATTATGCTGCACGGGCAAAACCCGCAGGCGGCGATTGATGCCCCGCGCTGGCGCGTGGTGCAGGGCAGGGAAGTGATTGTTGAATCGACCTTCGATCGCAATACCATCGCGGCGCTTCGCGAGCGCGGACACCAGATCGTGGTGGAAGATCCGCTCCAGGATTACAATTTTGGCGGCGCGCAGGTGATTTACCGTATGCCGGAAGGGCACTACGTGGCTGCGACGGAGAGCCGCAAAGACGGGCAGGCGTTGGTGAGCTGATTTATAGGCCGGGTAAGGCGCAGCCGCCACCCGGCTTTTATTCAGCCAATGCTAAACGGATCTGCATCCTGCCACGCCGGAAACTTCTCCCGATACTCCCTTAACGCCGTTAACGAAATCTCAGCATCAGTTCGTGTCGCCTGATGCGGCTCGGCGGTGGCAATAATTTCACCCTGTGGACTGATCACCCGGCTGTCACCGCGATAGTGATGCCCGTTGCCGTCCGTTCCTACGCGGTTACAGCCAACGACGTACGCCTGGTTTTCAATCGCGCGCGCTGTCAGTAGAGCCTGCCAGTGCAGGGAGCGTGGGGCGGGCCAGTTGGCGACATACAGCGCCAGATCGTAATCGTTGCGGTTGCGTGACCACACCGGGAAGCGCAGGTCATAGCAGACCAGCGGCAGAATACGCCAGCCGCGCCATTCAAATACCACGCGTTCGTTGCCGGCTTCATAATGCTGATGTTCATCCGCCATGCGGAACAGGTGGCGCTTATCGTAGAAGTGGACGTTCCCTTCCGGCTCGACGAGCAGGAAGCGGTTAACCGCTCCGCGCCCGGTCTGGAGCGCGACGCTTCCGGCAATCAGCGCGTTGGTATCCTGCGCCCTGGCGTGCATCCAGGACACCACCTCGTCCTGCGGCATAGACTGTGTTGCCGCCTCCATCGCGAAACCTGTGGTGAACATCTCCGGCAGAACAATCACGTCGCGTCCGGTTATCTCTTCCAGCTGGCGATCAAAATGGCGAAGGTTGGCGGGGCCGTCCATCCACACTAAAGGTTGCTGCAAAACAGAAATCTTTAAACCAGGCACGATACAGGCTCCTAAAAAAATACCTTTTGACACTGTAGCACGTCATTACGAGAAAATGTGGCAATAAAAAACCCCGCGCGGGGCGGGGTTTGTGGGAGCGGGATGCCTTATGCCGCTTCAGGTTTGCGGTGCTTCTCCGGCAGCTTTACCGGCTGCGTCGCCAGCTCTTCTGGTTCGAAATCATCCACATTAATACTGCGCAGACGGCTCTCTTCGGCTTTCACCAGAAGCGCGGCTTCGCTGTTGTCGATGATGCCACCCGCCAGCGCCTGTTTTGCCAGCTCGTCCAGTCGTGTAAACGGCAGGTTTTTGCCCAGCTGTTTGCAGATTTTCTGATGAATCGGGTCGGCGGCCATGACGTCCAGCAGCGCCTCTTCCAGCAAACCTACCGGGTTATGCGGGGTAGGCGCCAGGTATTGACCGCGGCCGATACGGGAACGGGTTGCGCTCGGTACCTGGAGGATCTTCGCCACTTTGTGATCCAGCTTGTCGGACGGCGCAAGATAATGACGTCCGGTAGGGAAGATCGCCACGCGCAGGGCGCCGGCCACAAAGCGGTTCGGGAAGTTTGCCAGCAGATCGTCAATCGCCTGTTCGGCCTGATACAGCGCATCCTGTACGCCCCAGTGCACCAGCGGCAGATCCGCTTCCTGACGGCCTTCATCGTCGTAGCGTTTCAGCACCGCAGAGGCCAGGAAAATCTGGCTCAGCACATCACCCAGACGGGCAGAGATGCGCTCGCGGCGCTTCAGGCTTCCGCCCAGAACGGCCATGGAGACGTCAGACAGCAGCGCCAGGTTAGCGCTCAGACGGTTCAGGTGCTGATAGTAACGTTTGGTTGCATCCCGGGTCGGCGTCGCGCTGGTCAGCCCGCGCGTCAGGCCGAGCCAGAAGCTGCGAACTTCATTGCTGCCGACGTGACCGATATGTTTGAACAGCAGTTTGTCGAAGGCATCCACGTCGTTATTCTGCGCGGCGGCCATCTCTTCCAGCACGTAAGGATGGCAGCGGATCGCCCCCTGGCCGAAGATCATCATGCTGCGGGTCAGGATGTTTGCCCCTTCCACGGTGATGGCAATCGGTGCGCCCTGATAACCGCGCGCCAGGAAGTTGCCTTCGCCCAGCATAATGCCTTTACCACCAGCGATATCCATTGCATCAATAATTGACTGCTGGGCGCGGTGGGTACAGTGGTACTTCACAATCGCCGACAGCACGGCAGGTTTTTCGCCCAGCATAATGCCGTAAGTAATCAGCGAGGCTGCGGCGTCCATGACGTAAGCGTTGCCCGCGATACGCGCCAGCGGCTCTTCGATGCCTTCCATCTTGCCGATAGAAATTTTGAACTGGCGGCGGATATGAGCGTACGCGCCAATCCCCATCGCCACGGACTTCAGACCGCCTGTCGAGTTCGACGGCAGGGTAATGCCGCGGCCCACAGACAGACATTCCACCAGCATACGCCAGCCCTGGCCGGCCATTTTCGGACCACCGATGATGTAATCAATCGGGACAAAGATATCCTGACCGCGGGTTGGGCCGTTCTGGAACGGCACGTTCAGCGGGAAGTGACGACGACCAATTTCCACGCCCGGCGTTGAGGTTGGGATCAGCGCACAGGTAATGCCCAGGTCTTCTTCGCCGCCCAGCAGTTTTTCCGGGTCGGAGAGCTTAAAGGCCAGGCCCAGCACGGTGGCGATAGGCGCCAGGGTGATATAGCGTTTGTTCCAGGTCAGGCGCATGCCCAGCACCTGCTGGCCCTGCCATTCGCCCATGCAGACCACGCCGGTATCCGGGATTGCGCCAGCATCAGAACCGGCTTCCGGGCTGGTCAGCGCGAAGCACGGGATTTCCTGACCGCGCGCCAGACGCGGCAGGTAGTGATCTTTCTGCTCTTCCGTACCGTAATGCTGCAACAGCTCGCCCGGGCCTAAGGAGTTTGGTACGCCAACGGTGATCGCCAGGATCCCGGAAACGCCCGCCAGCTTTTGCAGGACGCGAGCCTGAGCGTAAGCGGAGAATTCCAGGCCGCCGTACTCTTTTTTGATGATCATCGCGAAGAAGCGATGCTCTTTCAGGTATGCCCACAGCTCCGGCGGCAGGTCGGCCATTTCATGGGTGATCGCAAAGTCATTGGCCATGCGGCACGCTTCTTCCACCGGGCCATCAATAAAGGCCTGTTCTTCGGCGGTCAGACGCGGCTGCGGATAGTTGTGCAGCTTTTTCCAGTCCGGGTTGCCCTGAAACAGATCGCCTTCCCACCAGGTGGTGCCGGCATCAATCGCTTCTTTCTCAGTACGCGACATCGGCGGCATCACTTTACGGAAGCCCTTAAACACCGGCGCGGAGATCATCGACTTACGCATCGGCGTCAGGTTGAACGGCAGCAAAATAATTGCCAGCGGGACGAGGACCCAGATATTCCACAGGCCAGCGACGCCAAGTGCAGCCGTCCATGCCAGAAGAATCAGGCTGCTCAGGAATAAACTGACGCGGTGATAGAACAACACGCCGAGCAGAACAACGGTTGCGAGAATGCTCAAAATCATCATAAAGAAAAGCTCCCTTGCTTGTAGGAGGTCTGACCACTTGTGATGATATGGTTGTAGTTGATGTCATTTCCTTTAGCAATGTGTTTACAAAATAATTACAACCTGGTTCACATTGTTCGCGTTTTAGCCGGCACAAAAAATCAAAACGCCGGACGATTCGCATGGCTTTAGCTTCTCGCTTTTAGCGCTATCCGGTACACTCCACTGTGTTATTTCATCAATACTGAAGGATTATCCTCATGTACCAGGATCTTATTCGTAACGAACTGAACGAAGCGGCGGAAACGCTGGCGAACTTTCTGAAAGATGATGCCAATATTCACGCTATTCAGCGCGCGGCGGTCCTGCTGGCCGACAGCTTCAAAGCCGGTGGCAAAGTGCTTTCTTGCGGTAACGGCGGCTCCCACTGCGACGCCATGCACTTCGCAGAAGAGCTGACCGGACGCTATCGCGAAAACCGTCCGGGTTACCCGGCGATTGCGATTTCCGACGTCAGCCACATCTCCTGCGTAGGCAATGACTTCGGTTACGACCACATCTTCTCCCGCTACGTTGAAGCGGTAGGCCGCGAAGGCGACGTGCTGCTGGGGATCTCCACGTCCGGTAACTCCGCTAACGTGATCAAAGCGATTGACGCGGCGCGTGAGAAGGGCATGAAGGTGATCACCCTGACCGGGAAAGATGGCGGTAAGATGGACGGTACGGCGGACGTTGAAATCCGTGTTCCACACTTCGGTTATGCCGACCGCATTCAGGAAATTCACATCAAAGTGATCCATATCCTGATTCAGTTAATCGAAAAAGAGATGGTTAAGTAAGGCTTCGCTGGGGGGCGCCGGTGCCCCCCGCTGTTGTGGAGGTAATCTATGTGCGAACTGCTCGGGATGAGCGCCAATGTGCCAACCGATATCTGCTTTAGCTTCACCGGGCTGGTTCAGCGCGGTGGAGGAACCGGGCCGCATAAAGACGGCTGGGGCATTACCTTCTACGAAGGCAAAGGCTGTCGCACATTTAAAGATCCGCAGCCCAGCTTTAACTCACCCATTGCCAAACTGGTGCAGGACTACCCCATTAAATCCTGTTCGGTGATCGCCCACATTCGTCAGGCCAACCGCGGTGAAGTGGCGCTGGAAAATACCCATCCGTTTACCCGTGAACTGTGGGGCCGGAACTGGACCTACGCGCACAACGGCCAGCTTACGGGCTATAAATCGCTGGAAACCGGGAATTTTCGACCGGTTGGCGAAACCGACAGTGAAAAAGCGTTTTGCTGGCTGCTGCACAAGCTGACCGAGCGCTACCCGCGCACGCCCGGCAACATGGCCGCCGTCTTTAAATACATTGCATCGCTGGCGTCGGAATTACGCGAGAAGGGCGTTTTCAATATGCTGCTGTCAGACGGGCGTTACGTGATGGCGTTTTGCTCCACGAATCTTTTCTGGATCACGCGCCGCGCGCCGTTTGGCGTCGCCACGTTGCTCGATCAGGATGTGGAAATTGATTTTCAGAAGGAGACCACACCGAACGATGTGGTCACCGTCATTGCAACGCAGCCGCTGACGGGCAACGAAACCTGGCAAAAGATCATGCCAGGCGAGTGGGTGCTATTTTGCCTCGGGGACCGCGTAATTTGACGCAAGCTGCGGCTGAACCACTTCGTGGCTGAGCGGTTTACTCACCACGTAACGGCCATTGACGATGGATACCACCGGCGGCTTATGGGTCTGCTCGAAGTAGTCATAGCCCGGTTTTAGCTGTTTCCAGAAATCCGTGTACACAGAGTACTTATGGCGCGCCATGTTGGCATCCGTCATACGGAACGGATAAATGCTGACCTGAACATTCGGCTGACCAAAGACCAGAGCGCCGGTAACAAACTGGAAAATCTCATCAATGCCGGAATCCGTCATCGCATAACAGCCGACAGACACGCAGGCGCCGTGGATCATCAGGTATTTACCCTCGTAACCGTGAGCGCGGTCGAAGGCATTAGGGAAACCGATGTTAATCGCTTTATAGAAGCGGCTGTCCGGTTTTAGCTGATTACGCTGAACGTTATAAAACCCTTCCGGACTTTTGAAGTCGCCCTGACGCTGTTTTGGCCCCAGCCCGCCAGAGTAGTTACAAATTTTGTAGCTATCGAGCAGCTGATACGTCTCGCCCATTTTGACAAACAGATCGAGTGTGCGCTCTTCCTTGAAGATTTGAATATAAACCGGGGATCCCATCAACTGCTGTTTATATTCTTTGCTGACCGGCGTCGTTGAACTGTTACTGCCGAGCAGCCCGGCAAACGACATGCACGGTATCAGAAGCATCGCAATGAACAATGCGATTTTACGCATACTACTGGTTCCTTGATAAAACAATGACCAACTTGCCAGAACGGCAAAAGACACCCGAAATCAGACTAATCTGGACAGGAGCGCTCACATTAGCACCGATGGAGATTTTCGCAAGAGCCAACCTTTGCGTTTACAAATTAGTTTTACTTTATAACCCATTCAAATTGCCGTGACTCCAGGAACTTTGCGCAATAGCTCGCATTTCGGCGCGCCAGACGGCGGATTTGCTGCCCTTGCAGGGGCGGGAAATGGTACACTCCGGCCACTCTGGATTGTTGTTCATGGATACCTGCTAACCACATGTTTAGAATCAGAAAAGGACTCGATCTGCCAATCTCTGGCGTGCCTGAACAGCACGTAACAACCGGCGCCAGTATTCACCATGTCGCTCTTGTGGGTGATGATTACGTGGGCATGCGTCCTGCGATGCTGGTACAGGAAGGCGATCGCGTAATAAAAGGACAGGCGCTTTTCGAGGATAAAAAAAATCCTGGCGTTATGTTTACAGCCCCTGCCAGCGGCACCGTCGTGGCCATCCATCGTGGTGAGCGTCGCGTCCTGCAATCGGTCGTTATTCAAATTGAAGGTGACGAAAAACGCGAGTTTGCGCGTTTTGACGCCGCCGATCTCGCTACCCTCAGCCACGACGCGGTGCAGACGCAACTGCTGGAGTCCGGTCTGTGGACGGCGCTTCGCACGCGTCCCTATAGCAAAACGCCCGTGCCAGGCACCGTACCCGCCGCTATCTTTGTCACGGCCATCGACACCAACCCGCTCAGCGCGGATCCGCAGCCTATTATCCTGGCCGAACGAAAAGCTTTCGATGCCGGTCTCACCGTGTTAACGCGCCTGACGCCGGGCAAAGTGCATGTTTGCCAGGCCAGCGGCGGCAAGCTGGGCGGGCATCCGCAGGGGCAGGTCGCTTTTAATGAATTTGCCGGCCCGCATCCAGCCGGGCTGGTGGGAACGCATATTCACTTCCTGGAGCCGGTGAGCCTGACGAAACAGGTCTGGCATCTCAATTACCAGGACGTTATTGCTATCGGTAAGCTGTTCACCACGGGTGAGCTGTGCGCGGAACGCATTATTGCCATCGGTGGCCCTCAGGCAACCCAGCCGCGTCTGGTTCGCACACTGCTTGGATCAGATTTAACTGCGCTGCTGGCTGGCGAAACGAAAGAGGGCGAAAACCGCATTATTTCCGGTTCGGTGCTGAGCGGCAGGCACGCGACAGGCCCGAAGGCCTGGCTGGGGCGTTTCCATCTTCAGGTGAGCGTAGTGCTTGAAGGGCGCGAGAAAGAGCTGTTCGGCTGGGTGCTGCCTGGCGCGGAAAAATTCTCCGTGACCCGCACCACGCTGGGCCACTTCCTGCGTCATAAGCTGTTTAACTTCTCCACCAGCACGAACGGCGGCGAGCGCGCCATGGTCCCGATTGGCAACTACGAACGCGTTATGCCGCTGGATATTCTGCCTACCGTGCTGCTGCGCGATCTCCTGGCTGGCGATACCGACGGTGCCCAGGCGCTGGGCTGCCTGGAGCTGGATGAAGAAGATCTGGCGCTGTGTACCTATGTGTGTCCAGGTAAATACGAATACGGACCCGTATTGCGCGAGGTGTTAACCCGCATTGAGCAGGAAGGATAACCATGGGCTTAAAACACCTCTTCGAAAAAATTGAGCCGCATTTTACCGAGGGTAAGCTGAAGAAGTACTACCCGCTGTATGAAGCGACAACGACCATTTTCTACACCCCTGGGCTGGTGACGAAAGGCGCGGCGCACGTTCGCGACGCCATCGACCTCAAGCGAATGATGATTCTGGTCTGGTTTGCGGTCTTCCCGGCGATGTTCTGGGGGATGTATAACGTTGGATTGCAGACGATCCCGGCGCTGCACCATATGTACGATGCAGAGCAGCTGGCGCAGGTGATTCAGTCTGACTGGCACTACCGTCTGGCGCAGTCTCTTGGCGTAAGCTTTGCGGCAGATGCCGGCTGGGTCAGCATGATGACCCTGGGCGCCGTCTTCTTCCTGCCGATCTATATGACCGTCTTTATCGTGGGCGGTTTCTGGGAAGTCCTGTTCGCTATCATTCGCAAGCATGAGATCAACGAAGGTTTCTTTGTTACCTCTATTCTGTTTGCGCTGATTGTTCCGCCCACGCTACCGCTCTGGCAGGCGGCGGTGGGGATCAGCTTTGGCGTGGTCATTGCTAAAGAGATCTTCGGCGGGACCGGACGTAACTTCCTCAACCCGGCGCTGGCGGGGCGCGCGTTCCTGTTCTTTGCCTACCCGGCGCAAATCTCTGGCGACCTGGTGTGGACGGCTGCGGACGGATTCTCGGGTGCAACGCCACTTTCACAGTGGGCGGCAGGCGGCGGCGAAACGCTGGTCAATAATGCCACCGGCCAGCCTGTCACCTGGTTTGATGCGTTTCTTGGCAATATTCCAGGTTCTATCGGTGAAGTGTCTACCCTGATGATCGTGATCGGCGGGGCCATCATCCTCTTTGGCCGCGTGGCCTCCTGGCGTATTGTCGCAGGCGTCATGCTCGGGATGGTACTCACCGCCACGCTGTTCAATTTCATTGGTTCAGACACTAACCCAATGTTCTCCATGCCGTGGTACTGGCACCTCGTGCTGGGAGGCTTTGCGTTTGGCATGATGTTCATGGCCACCGATCCCGTCTCGGCTTCGTTTACCGACAGGGGGAAATGGTGTTACGGCGCGCTCATTGGGGTGATGTGCGTACTGATTCGCGTGGTCAACCCGGCCTATCCGGAAGGGATGATGTTGGCCATTCTGTTTGCCAATCTGTTTGCGCCGCTGTTCGACTACCTGGTCGTGCGCGCCAACATTAAGCGGAGGAAGGCGCGTGGCTGAAATCAAAAATAACGACAGCATCAGCAAAACGCTGCTGGTGGTGCTGGTACTGTGCCTGGTCTGCTCAATCGTGGTTGCCGGCTCTGCCGTAGGGTTAAAACCGCTACAGCAGGAGCAACGCGCGCTGGATAAACAGCGTAACATCCTGGCCGTTGCCGGGCTGATGCAGGAAGGCATGACGAAGGACGACGTCGCGGCCGTGTTTGCAGAACGCATTACCGCCCGGCTGGTGGATTTAAAAACCGGCGAACTGATGGATAAAGACCCGGCGAAATATAACCAGGCGCTGGCGTTAAAGGATCCGCAGATGAGCACCGTGCTTGACGCCTCGCAGGATCCGGCTGGCATTAAGCGCCGCAGCAATGTCGCGGAGATATACCTCGTCCGTGACGAGCAAAAGCGCATACAGGAAATCGTGTTGCCCATCTACGGCAACGGCTTGTGGTCAATGATGTACGCCTTTGTGGCGCTGGATACCGATGGCCGTACGGTCAAAGGCATTACTTATTACGATCAGGGCGAAACGCCGGGGCTGGGGAGCGAGGTTGAAAACCCTAACTGGCGCGCGCAGTTTGTCGGTAAAAAAGTGCTCGACGACAACGGCCAGCCTGCGCTCAAGGTGGTGAAAGGGGGCGCACGTCCCGGCGATGAGTTCGCCGTTGACGGTCTTTCCGGCGCCACGCTCACCTCTAACGGGGTGCAGCACAGCTTTGATTTCTGGATGGGTGAACTGGGCTTTGGTCCCTTCCTGAAGAACGTACGTGAAGGAGCGCTGAACAATGGCTGATACGGGTGAACTGAAAGAAGTTAAAAAGGTGCTGATTGGCCCACTGTTAGCCAATAACCCGATAACGCTTCAGGTGCTGGGCGTGTGCTCGGCTCTGGCGGTGACCACCAAGCTGGAAACGGCGGTGGTGATGACGCTGGCGGTAACGCTGGTGACGGCGTTCTCCAGCATGTTTATCTCAATGATTCGCCACCACATACCCAACAGCGTAAGGATCATCGTCCAGATGGCGATCATCGCCTCGCTGGTGATTGTGGTCGATCAGCTCCTGCGCGCCTTTGCTTATGAAACCTCGAAGCAGCTTTCGGTGTTTGTCGGCCTGATTATCACCAACTGCATCGTGATGGGGCGTGCTGAAGCCTATGCGATGAAAATGCCGCCGCTGGCAAGCTTTATGGACGGTATCGGCAACGGGCTGGGTTACGGCGTGATCCTGCTGACGGTCGGTTTCCTGCGCGAGCTTATTGGCAGCGGCAAGCTGTTTGGCATTCCGGTGCTGGATACGGTACAGAACGGCGGCTGGTACCTGCCGAACGGCCTGTTCCTGCTGGCCCCAAGCGCATTTTTCATTATCGGTTTGCTGATCTGGCTGATTCGTACGCTGAAGCCTGAGCAGCAGGAAAAGGAGTAACCGACAATGGCTCATTACCTGAGTTTATTTGTGCGCGCGGTGTTTGTTGAAAACATGGCGCTCGCGTTCTTCCTGGGCATGTGTACGTTCCTTGCCGTTTCTAAAAAGGTCTCGACGGCATTTGGTCTGGGCGTGGCGGTCACCGTTGTGCTGGGGCTTTCCGTTCCGATTAACAACCTGGTGTTCAACTTCGTACTGCGCGATGGCGCGCTGGTGGAGGGCGTTGATCTCAGCTTCCTGAACTTCATCACCTTTATCGGAGTGATTGCGGCGCTGGTGCAAATCCTGGAGATGATCCTCGATAAGTATTTCCCGTCGCTGTACAACGCGCTGGGGATCTTCCTGCCGCTGATCGCCGTGAACTGCGCCATTTTTGGCGGTGTTTCATTTATGGTTCAGCGCGATTACAACTTCAGTGAATCGGTGGTGTATGGCTTCGGATCCGGTATCGGCTGGATGCTGGCGATTGTCACCATGGCGGGGATCCGTGAAAAAATGAAATATGCCAACGTGCCGGCGGGGCTTCGTGGCTTAGGGATCACCTTTATCACCACCGGCCTGATGGCGCTGGGCTTTATGTCCTTCTCCGGTGTGCAGCTATAAGGGCTAACAGATGGAAATTATTCTTGGCGTGGTGATGTTCACGCTGATAGTACTGGTGCTGTCAGGGCTGATTCTGGCGGCGCGCGCAAAGCTGGTTAATTCCGGGGATGTGATCATTGATATCAATGACGATCCGCAGAACCAGATCCGCACTCCGGCAGGGGATAAGCTGCTTAATACGCTCTCGGGCAACGGGATTTTTGTCTCGTCAGCCTGCGGTGGAGGCGGCTCATGCGGGCAGTGCCGCGTGACGGTGAAAGAGGGTGGCGGTGATATTCTGCCAACGGAACTGTCGCATATCACGAAGCGTGAAGCGAAAGAGGGCTGCCGTCTGGCGTGTCAGGTCGCGGTGCGCCAGAACATGAAGATTGAGCTGCCGGAGGAGATCTTCGGCGTGAAAAAATGGGAGTGCGAAGTTATCTCAAACGATAACAAAGCCACGTTCATTAAAGAGCTCAAGCTGCGCGTTCCCGAAGGGGAGAGCGTCCCGTTCCGTGCGGGTGGTTATATCCAGATTGAATGTCCGGCACATACCGTAGCGTACGCTGACTTCGACGTGCCGGATGAGTACCGGGCCGACTGGGATAAATTTAATCTCTTCCGCTTTGTTTCCGAGGTAAAAGAGCCCGCGCTGCGCGCCTATTCCATGGCTAACTATCCGGAAGAGAAGGGGATCATTATGCTCAACGTGCGTATCGCCACGCCGCCGCCGAATGTGCCCGATGCCCCGCCGGGCGTGATGTCGTCGTATATCTGGTCCCTCAAGCCTGGCGATAAGGTGACGATTTCCGGCCCGTTTGGGGAGTTCTTCGCCAAAGATACCGATGCGGAAATGGTCTTTATCGGCGGCGGCGCGGGTATGGCGCCGATGCGTTCGCATATCTTTGACCAGCTCAAACGGCTTAGCAGCAAGCGCAAGATCAGCTTCTGGTACGGCGCGCGTTCACTGCGCGAAATGTTCTATGACGATGAGTTTGAACAGCTGGCGCGTGATAACCCTAACTTTACCTTCCACGTGGCGCTATCCGATCCGCAGCCGGAAGATAACTGGACAGGCTACACGGGCTTCATCCACAACGTGCTGTATGAAAACTACCTCAAACAGCATCCGGCACCGGAAGACTGCGAGTTCTATATGTGTGGTCCGCCAATGATGAACGCCGCCGTGATTAAGATGCTCAAAGAGCTGGGCGTGGAAGATGAGAACATCATGCTCGATGATTTCGGAGGCTGATTATGTTGACCTTTCTGGCGACCTTTGCGGTGTTTGTGCTGGTGATATTCGGGATGTCTTTAGGCTGGATCATCAAGCGTAAAAGCATTCAGGGCAGCTGTGGAGGCATCTCTGCCATCGGAATGGAGAAAGTTTGCGACTGTCCGGAACCGTGCGATGCGCGGAAAAAACGAATGGCCCGGGACCAGCAGAGGATCATCTAAAAAAAGGCCGCTTCGTGCGGCCTTTATCATTTATTTTGCCCAGCTTTTGGCTTTGGCTGGTGAGTCTACAAGAACCCCTTCGGCACCCAGTGTTTTCGCCTTCTGGTAATCCTCTTCAGAGTTCACGCCGATAAAAATCAGATGGGCATTGCCCTGAGAGCGGAAGCAGTCCACGGCCTCTTTGTCCCACGTTAACGTTGCGGGGGAAACACCTTCGCCCAAGGTGAATTTCTCTACCACCTCTACTTTTCGGTTTAACTCAAGCCCATACCAGTAATCGTCCATTTTTTGGGAAGGAGGCAGGCATTCGTGGCTCAATGATACCGTGGCCAGTCGTGTACGGGTTTCACTGCGCGTGACAAAGCGGGGGATTTCGACGGGCAATGCTGCCATATAGCGATCTTCGGTTGAATAAACGCGAACACGATTCAGGCTGTCGGTCTCTTTCAGTACGTTAAGCAGCGCGTTGCCCATCGTCGCCGGATCGGCGTCCGGAGATTTGATATCAATAAAAAACCGCGTGTCTGGCCAGGCCGTCAGTACCGACTTCAGCGTTGGTACTGACGTATTCAGCATATCTTTCGCCAGGCCCTTATCTTTCCATTTTACGCTGGCATCCGCCTTTGCCAGTTCTTCAGCGGTAAACTGTGATACTTTTCCCTGCAAGTGGGTTAACGCTTTCAGGTCAGCTGGTCGATACAGAACCGGCACGCCATCCCGACTAAGCTGCACGGTTATCCAGACGATATCGGCTTTATTTTCGAGCGCGAGCTTAATTGCAGGCAGGGTGTTTTCAGGGGCATCCGCCGTACCCCCCCCGGTGAGCAACGATCTCGGGATGAGCCGATGCTGCACTCGCCAGAAACAGTAACGACACCGAAAGTATTTTCCTCATCAATGATAACCCTCTATGTATTTTATTTAAGTTTATGAATATAAAGACTTTATTCGGGTTATTTGTAACATGGATTTATGACAATCGTGAGAAAGGAAAATAGCTGACGCATTTTTTGCCTTTTGTTATACTGTATATAAATACATGTGTGGTGTAATCAATGCGCAAAATAATCCATGTCGATATGGACTGTTTTTTTGCCGCAGTGGAGATGCGTGACAACCCCGCGCTGCGGGACATCCCTATCGCCATTGGCGGCAGTCGTGTTCAGCGCGGTGTGATCAGCACCGCGAACTATCCTGCACGCAAATTTGGCGTGCGCAGCGCCATGCCGACGGCGATGGCGCTGAAGCTGTGCCCGCACCTCACCCTTTTGCCGGGGCGCTTTGAAGCCTACAAAGAAGCGTCGAGCCATATTCGTGAGATCTTCTCTCGCTACACTTCGCTGATTGAACCCCTGTCGCTGGATGAGGCCTATCTGGACGTCACCGACAGCCTGCACTGCCACGGCTCCGCCACCCTGATGGCGCAGGAGATCCGCCAGACTATCTTTAACGAGCTGAATCTGACGGCATCGGCGGGCGTCGCGCCGGTCAAATTTCTCGCCAAAATCGCCTCCGATTTAAATAAGCCCAACGGCCAGTACGTCATCACTCCGGAAGAGGTGCCGGCGTTTTTGAAAACGCTGCCGCTCAGCAAAATCCCCGGCGTGGGTAAAGTCTCCGCCGCGAAGCTGGAAAGTATGGGGCTACGTACCTGCGAAGACGTTCAGCGAAGCGATCTGGCCCTGCTGCTTAAGCGTTTTGGCAAGTTTGGCCGCGTACTGTGGGAGCGCAGTCAGGGCATTGACGATCGCGATGTAAACAACGAACGGCTGCGTAAATCGGTCGGGGTTGAACGCACGTTAAGCGAAGATATTCATGACTGGTCAGCATGTGAAACCATCATTACGGAACAGCTCTATCCAGAGCTGGAGCGACGGCTGATCAAAGTAAAACCGGATTTACTGATTGCCCGTCAGGGCATCAAGCTGAAATTCAACGACTTTCAGCAGACGACGCAGGAGCACGTCTGGCCGCGCCTGAACAAAGAAGATCTTATCGCAACAGCAAAAAAGGCGTGGGAAGAGCGACGAGGCGGGCGAGGGGTGAGGCTGGTGGGACTGCACGTCACGCTGCTGGATCCGCAGCTGGAGCGTCAGTTGGTTTTGGGACTGTAGATTGCACTCATCGTAGGCCCGGCAAGCGTAGCGCCGCCGGGCAACAGACGACAAATTACTTCGCAGGGATCGCCTTCAGCAGTTCAGTCAGCAGCGTCCAGTAATGCCCAACGCTTTCAATGTGAACCTGCTCATCCGGCGAGTGTGGCCCGGTGATGGTTGGCCCAATGGAAACCATGTCCATGTCCGGATACGGTTTCTTGAACAGACCACACTCCAGACCCGCGTGAATAACCTGAATGTTCGGGGTGCTGTTGAACAGGCGCTGATAGGTTTCACGCACCAGTGCCATAACCGGAGAACTTGCATCCGGCTGCCAGCCCGGGTAGCTGCCTTTGGCAGACGTTTTCGCGCCCGCCAGGGTACCCAGAGATTCCAGCATGCTCACCACGTACTCTTTACCGCTGTCGATCAGGGAACGGATCAGGCAGATGATTTCCGCGCTGTCGTCGCCCATGGTCACCACGCCCACGTTCAGAGAGGTTTCCACCACGCCTTTCGCGACGTCAGAGTTACGGATCACGCCGTTTGGCGTCGCGTTCAGCAGCTGAACAAACGAGTCACGAGACTGCGCGGTCAGCGCGGCTTTATCCGACGTAACGGACTCCAGCACCACGGTCAGGTTCTTCTCTTTCTCAGAGAGCTCGTTTTTCAGGATATTCAGATATGCGCTGGCGAGTTTTTTCAGCTCGTCCGCTTTCGCCGCGGGTACCGTCACGGTCGCGAAGGCTTCGCGAGGGATTGCGTTACGCAGGGTACCGCCGTTGAAGTCCACCAGGCGCAGATCCAGCTCAGCCGCGTGGCCCGCCAGGAAACGTGCCAGCAGTTTGTTGGCGTTGCCCAGGCCCAGGTGAATATCACCGCCGGAGTGGCCGCCTTTCAATCCTTTCAGCGTCAGCTTGAAGGTTTCGAAGCCAGCAGGAACCGCTTCGCGGGACAGCGGCAGGGTAGAGATGAAGTCGATCCCGCCCGCGCAGCCCATGTAGATTTCACCTTCTTCTTCAGAGTCGGTATTGATCAGAATGTCCGCTTGCAGCCAGTTCGCCTGAAGGCCGAACGCGCCGTCCATGCCCGCTTCTTCGGTCATGGTCAGCAGCACTTCGAGCGGACCGTGCTCGACGCTGTCGTCAGCCAGCACGGCCAGCGCGGAAGCCATACCAATACCATTATCCGCGCCCAGCGTTGTGCCGCGCGCCTTCACCCACTCGCCGTCGATATACGGCTGGATCGGGTCTTTGGTGAAGTCGTGAACGGTGTCGTTGTTTTTCTGCGGAACCATGTCCAGGTGCGCCTGCAAGACAACCGGCTTGCGGTTTTCCATTCCTGCGGTGGCAGGTTTGCGGATAAGAATGTTGCCAACCTGGTCACGCTCGGCGTGCAGACCTTTTTCCTTTGCCCAGCCCATAATATGTTCGGCAAGCTGTTCTTCGTGATACGAAGGGTGCGGAATGGAGCAGATTTTGGCAAAAATATCCCACAGCGGCTGCGGAGATAATTGAGACAGTTCAGACACGATAGGTCTCCTTGTCGATGCGCTGCAAAACAATGTTGCAGGTCACAGGGTTAGCAGGTTGATTGTTACCACAAGACGGGCTTGCGAGATGCAACTGAGAATACCACTTTCTCCCGTGGCTGGTAGCATAAAGCATGTAAAAACTCAGGCTGTTGGCGCGTAACACTGGTTTTTAGTGCGTCAGATCTCTATAATCTCGCGCAACCTGGTTCACCCTCATTTTTTTTAAGCCGTATATAAACAGGCTGGGACACTTCACATGAGCGAAAAATACGTCGTCACCTGGGACATGTTGCAGATTCACGCACGCAAACTGGCTGCGCGTCTGATGCCTTCCGAACAGTGGAAAGGCATTATTGCCGTCAGCCGTGGCGGTCTGGTACCGGGGGCGCTGCTGGCACGTGAGCTGGGTATTCGTCATGTCGATACCGTCTGTATCTCCAGCTACGATCACGACAACCAGCGCGAGCTGAAAGTGCTGAAACGCGCGGAAGGCGACGGTGAAGGCTTCATCGTTATCGATGATCTGGTGGACACCGGCGGTACCGCGGTAGCCATCCGCGAAATGTATCCAAAAGCGCACTTCGTCACTATCTTCGCGAAGCCAGCGGGCCGCCCACTGGTTGATGATTACGTCATTGATATCCCGCAGGATACCTGGATTGAACAGCCATGGGATATGGGCGTGGTCTTCGTACCGCCTATCTCAGGCCGTTAATTTCAGTACGTAACTTTACACGCCCGGCTATGCCGGGCGTTGTTCTTTTTGGCCTGCCACGCGTTACAATGGTCTACATATGACGTATCCATGGAGGCAACGCAATGACGCAGGCGAATCTCACCGAAACTCTCTTCAAACCTCGTTTCAAGCACCCTGAAACGTCGACGCTGGTGCGTCGGTTTAATCCGGGAACAATGCCTGCTGTCCAGTCAGCGTTAGACGGTAAGAACGTGCCTCACTGGTACCGCATGATTAACCGCCTGATGTGGATCTGGCGCGGCATCGATCCGCGTGAAATTCTCGACGTACAGGCGCGTATCGTGATGAGCGAGTCTGAGCGCACCGACAGCGATCTCTACGATACGGTGGTGGGCTACCGTGGTGGGAACTGGATCTACGAATGGTCGAAGCAGGCCATGCTCTGGCAGCAGAAAGCGAGCCAGGAAGAGGACGCGGCGCTCAGTGGCAAGCACTGGCTGCATGCGGCCAACCTGTACAGCATCGCTGCTTACCCACATCTTAAGGGCGACGAGCTGGCGGAGCAGGCGCAGGCGCTGGCCAACCGCGCCTATGAAGAGGCCGCCCAGCGTTTGCCTGGCCGGATGCGTGAAATTGAGTTCACCATTCCCGGCGGCAGCCCGGTAACCGGGTTCCTGCATATGCCGGAAGGCGAAGGCCCGTTCCCGACGGTTCTGATGTGCGGCGGCCTGGATTCGTTGCAAATCGATTATTACAGCCTCTATGAGCGCTACTTCGCACCAAACGGGATCGCCATGCTGACGCTGGATATGCCTTCGATCGGTTTTTCATCCAAGTGGAAGCTCACTCAGGATTCCAGTCTGCTGCACCAGCATGCGTTAAAAGCGCTGGAGAATATTCCGTGGGTGGACCACACACGGGTGGGCGCGTTTGGTTTCCGCTTCGGCGCTAACGTGGCGGTTCGGCTGGCCTACCTTGAATCTTCCCGCCTGAAGGCCGTCGCCTGCCTTGGCCCGGTGGTGCATGCGCTGTTAAGCGATCCCGAGCGTCAGGGTAACGTTCCTGAGATGTATCTGGACGTGCTGGCGAGCCGGCTTGGCATGCATGATGCTTCAGATGAAGCGTTACGCATTGAACTTAATCGGTACTCATTAAAAACGCAGGGCTTACTGGGCCGCCGGTGCCCAACCCCGATGATGTCCGGCTTCTGGAAGAACGATCCGTTTAGCCCGGAAGAGGAGTCACGCTTAATCACGTCGTCATCTTCGGATGGCAAATTGCTGGAGGTACCCTTCAGCCCGGTGTACCAGAATTTTGACAAAGCGCTGAAAGAGATTACACGCTGGATCACGCAGAGATTGTGTTAATAGTTTGCTAAATTTCGTTGGTTTGGTAAAACAGTGCTTCACAAAAGGAGATCGCAATGACGTTACCGAGTGGACACCCGAAAAGTAGACTGATTAAGAAGTTCATGGCTCTTGGCCCGTATATTCGAGAAGAGCAGTGTGAAGAGAATCGCTTTTTTTTCGACTGCCTGGCTGTTTGCGTCAACGTGAAGCCTGCACCCGAAAAACGTGAGTTCTGGGGCTGGTGGATGGAAATGGAAGCACAGGAAAACCGTTTTACCTATAGCTATCAGTTTGGCCTGTTTAATAAAGACGGGTACTGGCAGGCGACGTCCATCAAGGATCAGGAGGTGATTGACCGCCTGGAACACACGCTTAAAGAGTTCCACGGCAGGGCGCGTGATTTGCTGGCCACCCTGGATCTGAAGCTGGAACCTGCGGATGATTTTTCCAGCGAAGCGGTGAAGTTGACCGCCTGATGATGTCACCGCACCGGGTAGCGGCTACGCCTCGCCCGGGCTGCAAAATGTATTTTCCCGTAGGCCCGGTAAGCGTAGCGCCACCGGGCACAAAAAAACCGGCTCAACGCCGGTTTTTTTATTACCACAGCATCAGAACTGGTAGGTCAAGCCCAGCGCAACGATATCATCGCTGCTTACGCCCAGTTTATTATCGTCATCGATCTGGTTGATTTTATAATCAACAAACGCAGACATGTTTTTGTTGAAATAATACGTCGCACCGACGTCGATGTATTTCACGATATCTTCATCACCGATACCTTCGATATCTTTGCCCTTAGACTGCACATAGCCCAAAGATGGACGCAGACCAAAGTCAAACTGATATTGCGCGGCCACTTCAAAGTTTTGTGCTTTATTCGCAAAGCCGCCGGAAATAGGAGCCATGTTGCGGGTTTCGGAATAGATAGCGGCCAGGTAAATATCGTTGGCATCGTATTTCAGACCGGTGGCCCAGCCTTCTGCTTTTTTACCTTCGCCGCGCGCCTGAAGGTTTTGCTCGTTGGTGCGATCGGAGCTGGCATATGCACCAATCACAGAGAAATCGCTGCCGCCAAAGTCATAGCTCAAGGAGGTACCGAAGCCGTCTCCGTTTTGTTTCTTCACGTCGCGGTTTTCATTTTTGCCCTGGTATTGCAGGGTCATATTCAGACCGTCAACCATGCCAAAGAAGTCGGTATTGCGGTAGGTAGCCAGGCCGGAGGCGCGTTTGGTCATGAAGTTATCGGTCTGTGCCAGGCCGTCACCGCCGAACTCAGGGAACATATCGGTGTAGGCGGCAACGTCATACAGCGCGCCCAGGTTACGACCGTAATCCAGAGAGCCGAAGTCTTTCAGTTTCAGGCCAGCAAATGCCAGACGTGTTTTTTGAGAAGAATCGCTTTCTGCTTTGTTACCCGCGAATTCTGCTTCCCAACGTCCGTAGCCCGTCAGCTGATCGTTAATCTGCGTTTCACCTTTAAAGCCGAAACGAACGTAAGTCTGGTCACCATCTTTAGCGTCATCATCACTGATGTAGTGCATTGCTTTTACTTTGCCGTACACGTCCAGTTTATTACCGTTTTTATTATAAACTTCTGCTGCGTGAACAGATGCGGAAGCAACTACGCCCATTACCACTAATGCCAGAGTGCTCTTTTTCATTTTCAATCCTGATTTTATACAAACGCGCTAATATTCGCTGAGCAATGAGATTCAACTTATTACCCCGTGAAAAACAGGAAGGGTTTTATCGTCCGTGG
Organism: Enterobacter cloacae complex sp. I2; assembly: GCF_014896205.1. NCBI lineage: Bacteria > Pseudomonadati > Pseudomonadota > Gammaproteobacteria > Enterobacterales > Enterobacteriaceae > Enterobacter > Enterobacter cloacae complex sp. I2. The sequence goes on along the minus strand of NZ_JADBRA010000031.1, from coordinate 5,812 downwards.
GTGAAACTTTTATGACAAAGTAAGAATATGTCTAAAAAAGTATGTTTTAATTTTTCGGTAATAAAATTGTCAAAATCTGCCGCTACGCTTCCTGATCCCGCGCAACAAAGTGACGGGTGATGTGCTAAGGCAGTTGGCAACGGGGCTGACACCTGTTAAAACGTCTGACTGACATCATTTTCCCTTATTGTTGAACGGCAGAGAATCATGAGTGACAGCCAGACGCTGGTGGTAAAACTCGGTACCAGTGTGTTAACGGGCGGATCGCGCCGCCTGAATCGTGCCCATATTGTTGAGCTTGTACGTCAGTGTGCTCAGTTGCATGCCGCAGGGCATCGTATTGTGATTGTGACCTCCGGGGCGATTGCCGCCGGGCGTGAGCACCTGGGCTACCCCGAACTCCCCGCGACGATCGCCTCCAAACAGCTGCTGGCCGCCGTGGGACAAAGCCGACTCATCCAGCTCTGGGAACAACTGTTCTCCATCTACGGCATTCACGTGGGGCAGATGCTGCTGACGCGCGCGGATATGGAAGACAGAGAACGTTTCCTTAACGCCCGCGATACGCTGCGCGCGCTGCTGGATAACAATATCGTTCCGGTCATCAACGAAAACGACGCAGTGGCCACCGCTGAAATCAAAGTAGGCGATAACGATAACCTCTCTGCGCTGGCGGCGATATTGGCAGGGGCCGATAAGCTGCTGCTTCTGACCGATCAGCAGGGGCTGTTTACCGCTGACCCGCGTTCTAATCCACAGGCAGAACTGATCAAAGACGTGCACGGCATTGATGACGCGCTGCGCGCCATCGCGGGTGACAGCGTTTCTGGTCTGGGCACCGGCGGTATGGGCACCAAGCTTCAGGCCGCGGACGTGGCGTGCCGGGCCGGTATCGACACCATTATAGCCGCAGGCAGCCGCCCTGGCGTCATCGGTGACGTGATGGAAGGCATCTCAGTAGGCACGCGCTTTCACGCCCAGGCCTCCCCGCTGGAAAACCGAAAACGCTGGATCTTTGGCGCGCCTCCGGCTGGCGAACTGACTGTGGATGAAGGCGCTACTGCCGCTATTCTGGAAAGAGGAAGCTCATTACTTCCAAAAGGAATTAAAAGCGTGACAGGTAACTTCTCGCGTGGTGAAGTGATCCGAATCCGTAACCTTGAAGGTCGCGACATCGCTCATGGCGTCAGTCGTTATAACAGCGACGCGCTGCGTCGGATTGCGGGTCATCACTCCCAGCAGATCGACGCCATCCTGGGCTATGAATATGGCCCGGTTGCTGTGCATCGCGACGACATGATTATTCGTTAAGGAGCCTGAACATGCTGGAACAAATGGGCGCAGCTGCGAAAGCCGCCTCTTATAAACTGGCGCTCCTTTCCAGCCGCGAGAAAAACCGCGTGCTGGAAAAAATCGCTGATTATCTGGAATCTCAGTCGCAGGAGATCCTGCTCGCTAACGAACAGGATCTGCTGGAAGCGCGCCGCAACGGCTTGAGCGAAGCGATGCTCGACCGCCTGGCGCTAACCCCGGCGCGTCTGAAAGGTATCGCCGACGACGTCCGTCAGGTGTGCAACCTCGCAGATCCGGTAGGGCAGGTGATTGACGGTGGCGTGCTCGACAGCGGGTTACGTCTGGAGCGTCGTCGCGTGCCGCTCGGCGTTATCGGCGTGATTTACGAAGCCCGTCCAAACGTGACGGTGGATGTCGCCACCCTGTGCCTGAAAACCGGTAACGCCGCCATTCTGCGCGGCGGGAAAGAGACCTGGCGCACCAACGCCGCGACGGTCAACGTCATCCAGCAGGCGCTGGAAGAGTGCGGCTTACCGGCGGGTGCCGTGCAGGCAATCGAAAGTCCCGATCGTGCACTGGTGAACGAGATGCTGCGCATGGACAAATACATCGACATGCTGATCCCACGCGGCGGCGCGGGCCTGCATAAGCTATGTCGTGAGCAGTCGACGATCCCGGTGATCACCGGCGGTATCGGCGTGTGCCATATCGTGGTGGATGACACCGCAGAAATCGCACCTGCGCTTAAGATCATCGTCAACGCCAAAACCCAGCGTCCAAGCACCTGTAATACGGTGGAAACGCTGCTGGTGCATCAGGGCATCGCCAGTACTTTCCTGCCTGCGCTGAGCAAGCAGATGGCGGATAGTGGCGTCACGCTGCATGCGGACGAGAAGGCTTTCGCCCTGCTGAAGGACGGCCCGGCGACGGTTGTTCCGGTTAACGCGGAGCAGTACGACGATGAGTATTTGTCGCTGGATCTGAACGTGAAGATGGTTGCGGATCTCGATGACGCCATTGCGCACATTCGTGAACACGGCACCCAGCATTCCGATGCGATCCTGACGCGCACCCTGCGCAATGCCGATCGTTTTGTGAATGAAGTGGATTCGTCTGCGGTTTACGTGAATGCCTCGACGCGCTTCACCGATGGCGGCCAGTTTGGTCTGGGCGCGGAGGTGGCTGTGAGTACTCAGAAGCTGCACGCCCGGGGGCCGATGGGGCTGGAAGCGCTGACCACCTACAAGTGGATCGGCTTCGGTGATGATACCATTCGTGCGTAAATAATCACGGGTGATGCAAAAATAGCCGTTTGATTCAAAAGGGCATTGACGCATCACCCGGTTAGATCTACTCTTTTGCCCCGTGGTTACGCTCGTAACCGGCCTCTCAGGGCCGATATAGCTCAGTTGGTAGAGCAGCGCATTCGTAATGCGAAGGTCGTAGGTTCGACTCCTATTATCGGCACCATCTAAGAAAATCAATCACTTAGCGTAAAAAATCTAACGGATTGTATCTTCAATTATCATTCTTGATAACACTTGGTAAACGCCTTTGCGTTGTATCGGCTCAAGGATTGTACAACGTAATGGCGGGTAGTTACCAGGCTCAAGCCCGAACAGCATTAGAAATTTTGCCATCCCTTGAAGCTGAAAGAGTTGCCGGACTCTCTAAACACATCACTTGAACCCTTAGCGATACGTTCCGCGCTTCGTGCGGCGCTCAATGATGCTACACCTTGTGAAAGGTCGCAGAGAATAAACAGGCGTAATGTTGGGAAGACTAACCGGATCGGGAAAGAATCCGGCTCTGCCACGGTTTCGATCACCGGAGTATAACGATCACCTGATAAGAGAACGTGCTAAGGCTTTATCCTCCCTGCGAAGGGATTACACCCTGCGGAAGCGCTACGCGCCGCCTTTTCTTATGTGCCCAACACGGCACGTAATGGTCATCTATTATCTGCACCATTGTAACTTTCGTTGTACTGTCTCTCTGCTGTACGTTGAGCGCTTGCAGATTCAGCGGAGGGGATACCATGTCAAAAGCCACGAATACAGCAGCCACTAAGCGCAACAACCGTAAGATTCACGCCCGTAAATTCCTGGCAACGCCGGAAGGGAAAGCCTGGCTTGCTAAGAAGCAGCAAGAAGAGGCAGAGATTAAGTTAGCCAGGGCCGCTAATGCGATGTTCTGATCTGGGCTGTCATGGTGCTAAATTAGCTTCTATAACCTTTAAAAAGGTAGTCAAAGACCCGATAAGAAATGCGAGAGAACTGGCTGTAGTTTCTGGCTTCAACGCATAATGAACGATTATCAAAGCGCTGAGGAAAAAGAATAAGATAAGTATCAAGCTGCCGCGCATGAGTATCTCCCGAAAGTGGATTTCGAGATCATAGTAACCATGCCAAAAAGATTAGGCAAACAATTTTGACTATATCAATGATAATACTAAACTAATACTCTGTCAACCATTATCTAACTACTTGTATCTATTATGGTTTGTAGCAAAAAGGGGGCATTGCGCCCCCTCAGATCAAGATTTCAATGCCCGTATGTAATCAAGCAGGGCTTTCAGTTGGCTACCCTTCATCGCTGGTACACGTATACGAGAGTCAGCCTTTCCGGTACTGGCGTACCTGCTTTCCCCTTGCAGTAATCGAAGGCTCATTGTTATGATCTGATGGTCTGGCATTCCTAACACTCCGTGGTGGTTTGTTGTTTGTCGGATCGCTGTGTGGGATGTTCTCAGCATCCTGCACAGCACTATTCACTGCGTTACGTAAATTCATTGGTAAGAGGTGGCGCTGTAGCGTCAGTTCCACTGAAAGCTAATGAGCGGCTCTTCCTCCTTTTTCACTCTTCCGAATCCTCTGTATTGAACGTTTTCGTATAGGGACAATCCCCCTTAGTTACGTAGGTGAACAAGTAGATGCTGTTCTGATACGTGCATAGCGTTTTCCCGTTCTCCGTTCGTTCCTCCTGTGGGCGAGTCATCGTAATTTGTCCTGCATGAGCCGCCAGCGGCAGCAGTACCAGCACGTAAAGTAAGCGTTTCATATTGATCACTCCCAAATGTTTGCAAGGGCAGCGCCCACACTCTTAACGTCAATCTTCAAATAGTTCATGGTGACTTTAGGATCTGAATGGTTAAGTGCTTTCATTGCTAAAGCAAGGTTGCCATTGGATTGCTCAAAAATTTGTGTGGATGCAAATTTTCTAAAGCTGTGACAGCCTACTGTTCCTTTAATCCCCACATTCTCAGCAGCCTGTTTGATCTCACGGTTCACCTGTTCACGGCTGACAGGGGATTTTCCTGATGCTCGGTTGCTGTGTGACGTGAATACATAATCGTCTTTCGGGAAGGCCTGGCGGCGACGTTCTACAACCTCCCACACCTTCGCAGGGACGATGATTTCTTTCTTCTTGCCCGTCTTACTCTCCAGCACTTCCAGCGTATTTCCCTCCTTGAACTGGCTGAATTTCAAATTCACCGTGTCACCTACCCGTAAACATAAAGAGGCCATAGTGATCGCTACATCTGCGAATAGCTGTTTGTTATGACTCTCAAGCCAGCTTATCAGCTTAAACGCCTCTGCCTGGGTGATTATCTTCGTGGTCGCCATCTACTTATCTCCATCAATAATGTAACTGTGAAATAAGATTATGATCATTTTCAGTAAGTTACAACAATCCAATCTCACATTTTTATTGAAGGGTGGTGGAAGGTTGCGCCATTTCCAGCACTATCGAGCAGGAACAAGCACGGACTCCTGTTTGAAATTCGAGCAATTTTCAAATATCTTGAACAAAATCATGATGTTGGCAAGTCTAAACAGATATTTGAACGTTGCCAAATCCTGGCGAGGCTATGCACGGTTTATGCAGATTCATTGCATACCAGAGAGGTGAAGGGCGAAGATAAAACGTAGAGTGTCAAATAAATCAATAGGTTAGGCATTCTATCTCACATTTCTACAGAACCTTGAGGTAGAGATATTGCACCGTAGATGATAATGATTCTCACCTGATTTGATTGCACCAAGAAATGATTAGAATGCTAACCAATTGGTGGGTTTCGGCATGAAAATAAACCGATGTTTCAATTTTAGGAAAAGGCGTTAAGCGCATTGCACCTACCATGAAAGTGTACATTGTGGACAATGATCGCTGTGAGCCGCACGGCGCAAGGCTTTCGTATAAGTGATGAAAGATACTTTGAAAGTGAGAAAGGCGCTCAGAGAGCGTTACAGGCGGGTTATTTAGAATAGATTAAGCATTGCTATACCTGGGGTTTAACGGGTATTAAGAATGTATTTAACGTGGGAAATTTCCGGCGCTATGGAGGCGAGTATTCGCGATTAACACGTAATCAGGATTGATGGAGGGTTAATTCTCCATAAAGTGGACTGTACAATTTGGTATGCGCTGATCACGCGCATGGAAGATAGCTATACAGGAAAGTGACCTCTACAGAGTGTTATTGTTGAGAAGAGATTTTCCTGTAGAGATAACTTGT